>JBJDZF010000240.1:0-14846 GCA_051867855.1 Eubacteriales bacterium | reverse complement strand
GCGGATACGGAACACGCATATGTTCGTCGCAAAACAAATATATTGGTATATAGATATTATGAAACAAACATCTGCTTATCTCCGAAGTGGGCACAATAAGCAATTATAATGCAGTTTACAATTATAGCATGTTTGTCAATAGTTGTCAAGCCTTTTTTTCAACATTTTCATGATTTATTCGTATAATTGCATAAAAATCGGATTTTAATTTCTGATTACACCTTTTTTCAGGTTTTTTCAGAAAAATTAAAAAAACTCTTGCAATCCGAAGAGTTTTATGATATCATATCTTATCGTATGGACGAGAACGGTGCGCAACCTCTCATGTGCCCGTCAAGGCTTAAAACTATTATGACGGAGGTGAAAATAAGTGGCAAACATCAAAAGCGCGAAAAAGCGTGTTATAGTCAACCGCACAAAGGCTCTCCGCAACAAAAGCTTCCGCTCGCAGCTCAAAACCGAGATAAAGAAGTATCAGGCGGCTTTGGCAGCAGGCGATAAGGCTCTTGCTCAGGAAACCTACAAGGCGGCGGTCAAGAAGATCGACCAGGCGGCAGCTCACGGCATCATTCACAAGAATGCCGCAGCACGCAAAAAGAGCCGTTTTACTCAGGCACTCAATAAAATGTGATTTCGGGTCGTACATAGTCTCTCACCGCTATGTACGGCTTTGATTTTTAAGGGGGTATTTGCATCCGCAATACCCCCTTATGCTTCCCTCTCCTTTATCGCCTCTCCGATAAGAAGCGCGGCGGCGGGGCCGAGAAGCATTCCTATTATGCCGAACAGGCAAAATCCCACGTACATCGAAACCAGCGCGGCGATCGGATGTAGTCCGATGCTGCTGCCGACTATCCTCGGCTCGATTATCTGCCTTATGATCGTGATTACTCCGTAGAGTATCAGAAGTCCGAAGCCGAGACTGTAATTTTTGCACAGCAGAGCGATCACTGCCCACGGAATAAGAACCGTTCCGGCTCCGAGAACCGGCAATATGTCGACTACGGCAATTCCCAGCGCCGCGAGAAAAGCATACTTCCTGCCCAGCATCATAAGTCCCACAAACACCTCGATAAAGGTTATGAGCATCAGCAAAAGGTAAGCCTTACCGTATCTTTTCAGAGCTGTCGCACCGACGTTCACAAGCTTCATGACTCGCGGACGCGCGGCTTTCGGTATCAGCATTTTGATCCCGCTTCTTAACTTGCCGTTGTCCATGCTGAAATAATAGCACGCCATCAGGGTTACGATAAAGGTCAGAAAGAATTTCGGCGCCGCCGAAACCACGGAGGCGAGCCACTGCGGAATACGGGAAGTAAGACCTGATACTGCCTTTTGGAGAAGCTCCGCAAGCAAGATATCGATTTTTTCTCTTATGTTCTCGAGTCCGTCTATTTTCTCAAGCTTTTCAATGAACGGCACCCTCGATGAGATCTCTCCGAAGCCGCGTATTACATCTCCGACTGCCCCCGCTGCGCCGTTTCCATCCTCGGAAAGCCAGCCGATAAGAGATTCAAGCTCTCCCGCAAGACGGCAGACAGCAAGATATATCACGGTACCGAGCAAAAATATAATAAGTGTCACATAAACAAAAGCCCAGAATTTGCCCGGCATACGCGTCGCCTTGCCTGTTTTTTCGGCAAGCGGCGATATTGCCAGCGACAATATCCACGCGGTGACGAACGGCATCAGTATTCCGGCAAGATATTTCATTACAAGATAGAACACCGCCACTCCGAAAGCAAAGCAGAACAGCTTTTCCGCCGTGCTCTGTTCCCTTTTTATCTCCAAAATACCACCTCCCGATATCCGTCACAATATATTATGACACGGGCGGCAAAAAATATATCTTTGATGCAAAATTGTTGACAAAGACACATTTATCTGATAAAATTGTTCTATTAAATCAGAGAGGTGCAGATGTGAAAAAAGCTGTTTGTTTATTTATTGCCATGCTCATGCTGACGGGTTGCCTTTGCTCCTGCAAAAAGGATAAGAAGGCGGAGATCAATATGTCGGACATAATCGCGGAGACAGGTGTAACACCCGAAAACGTGACCGTCACCGACCAAAAGACCGATTACGTTATGATTGACGTGAGAGAGTACGGAAAAATCATAATCCATCTCTACCCGGACGCCGCTCCGATTACCGTGGAAAATTTCAAAAAACTCGTTTCCGAGCATTTTTACGACGGTATTATCTTCCACCGCGTTATCAAGGATTTTATGATACAGTGCGGAGATCCCGGCGGTGACGGAACCGGCGGTTCGTCCGAAAAAATCAAAGGTGAGTTTTCCGCCAACGGAGTTGAAAATCCCATCAAACACGTCCGCGGTACAGTATCCATGGCAAGAACGCAGGTCTACGATTCCGCTTCTTCACAGTTCTTTATCTGTCAGGCAGATTATTCCTACGGAGACGGACAATACGCCGCATTCGGATTTGTTGTCTCCGGTATGGACGTTGTGGACGCTATCGCCGATGTCAAAACAAATTCCAACAATAAACCCAGAACCGATGTAGTGATCGATACTATCAGATTCGTCGAGGTCAGTAAGTAATAATTGTTTTTGCGGGGGGAACTTTTCAAGCGAAAAGTTCCCCCCGCACCCCTTTCAAAAGCTTTCAAACCTGTTATAGCTTATCCAAGTCCGAAGTTCTTAAAAGAGGGGCGCGGGGAGGAAAGCTTCTTTTAAGAAGTTTCCTCCCCGCATAATAAACCCATATATCAAAGTCCGCGTTTTACGTAGTGAGTGTGGAGAACTTCGTGAGCCTTATGGCTATTGGGTTCTCCGAAGTACTCATCGTAGAGCTTCTTGACGGCGGAGTTTTCGTGAGATTTACGGATATCACAGTTTACGTCGTCGTTATAGAGCACCGCAGCTCTGACGGCACGAAGGTCGGTAGTCATGCGAACGGATGCCGGCTGGATCGGCTGACCGCCGCCGTTTACGCAACCGCCGGGGCACGCCATGATCTCGATGAACTGAACATCAAGTTCTCCCGACTTAACGGCATCGAGAACCTTTTTGGCATTACCGGTACCCGAAGCAACGGCAACATTCAGGTTGATATCTCCGAGCTTATAGGAAGCGAGCTTAACGCCCTCAACGCCTCTGACCTCGTTGAAGTCGACCTTTTCGAGGGGCTTGCCCTCAATGACCTCGGCAGCAGTACGGAGAGCCGCCTCCATAACGCCTCCGGTAGCGCCGAAGATAGCACCTGCGCCGGATCCAATATCAAACGGAACGTCAAACATTTCGTCCTCAAGGGCTCTGAAATCTATTCCCGCCTTGCTTATAAGGCGTCCGACCTCACGTGTTGTGATCGCAATATCGACATCGGGCACTCCCGCCGCCGACTGACCGGGTCTGCCGACCTCAAACTTCTTTGCCGTGCAGGGGATTGCCGATACAAACACGATATCCTTGGGATCGATTCCCTCTTTCTCCGCAAAGTAGGTCTTAACGACGGCTCCGAACATCTGCTGCGGAGACTTGCAGGTAGAAAGATTGTCGATAAACTCGGGATAATAGTGCTCGCAGTACTTTATCCAACCGGGCGAGCAGGAGGTGATGAGCGGCAGAGGACCACCATTCTTTACACGTCCGAGGAACTCGGTAGCCTCCTCCATAATCGTGAGGTCTGCCGAGAGGTTCATGTCGTAAACGCCGTCAAAGCCGAGCGCTTTGAGTGCGGCAACCATCTTGCCCTCGCAATCGGTGCCGGGCTCGTATCCGAAGCACTCGCCGATCTGCGCGCGAACGGAAGGAGCGGTGCAGATATACACCTTCTTTGTGGGGTCTGCGATAGCGTCGAGCACCTTGTCGGTATCATCTCTCTCATAAAGCGCACCGACAGGGCACGCAACTATGCACTGACCGCAGTTAATGCAGGATGTTTCAGCGAGCGGAACCTCGAAGGCACTTGCAATGTGGGTGTCGAATCCGCGGTCGTTTGCACCGATAACGCCGATTCCCTGCACCTTTTTGCAGGTCGCGACACAACGGCGGCAAAGAACACACTTGTTGTTGTCACGGATAATGGGCGTTGCATCGTCAACGGCATACTGGTTCTTTTCGCCCGTAAATCTCGACTCCTCGACACCGTACTCGTTGCAGAGCTTCTGCAGCTCGCAGCTGGTGCTGCGTACGCAGGAAAGACATTTCTTGTCGTGATTGGAGAGCAACAGCTCAAGGTTTGTCTTTCTCGATTTGATTATCTTGGGGGTATTTGTCAGAATGACCATTCCCTCGGATGCGGGGTAAACGCACGCGGTAACCATTCTGAAGGGCTTGCCTCCCTCGGACACCTCAACAAGGCAGAGACGGCAGGCGCCTATCTCGTTTATATCCTTGAGGTAGCAAAGCGTGGGGATTTCGATTTTAGCCGCTCTTGCAGCTTCAAGAACCGTGGATCCCTTCGGGACGGCATAATCTCTGCCGTTAATTTTAACATTTATCGTTTCCATGTCCACTGTTCTCCTTCCTTAATCTTTGTAAATCGCGCCGAACTTACAGGTTGCCATACAAGCTCCGCACTTTATGCACTTATCGGCAGCAATCGTGTGAGGATTCTTGACCGAGCCGGAGATAGCTCCGACGGGACACTTTCTCGCACAAGCCGTGCAACCCTTACACTTTTCCGGATCGATCTTGTACTGAAGGAGACTCTTACATACGCCGGCAGGACATTTCTTGTCGACGATGTGAGCGACATATTCGTCTCTGAAATAACGCAGGGTGGAAAGAACGGGGTTGGGCGCAGTCTGACCCAGACCGCAGAGAGATGCGCTCTTTATGTAATTTGCAAGCTCCTCGAGCTTTTCAAGATCCTCCATTTCACCGTTACCGGAAATGATCTTGTCGAGTATCTCGAGCAGTCTCTTTGTGCCTACGCGGCAGGGCGTACACTTTCCGCAGGACTCGTCAACGGTGAACTCAAGGAAGAAGCGTGCGAGGTCGACCATACAGGTGTCCTCGTCCATGACTATAAGTCCGCCTGAACCCATCATCGAACCGATGGCGATGAGGTTATCGTAGTCAATGGGCGTGTCGATAAGAGAAGCGGGTATGCATCCTCCGGAAGGACCTCCGGTCTGTGCCGCCTTGAACTTCTTGCCGTTCGGGATACCGCCGCCGATCTCCTCGATGACCTCACGCAGGGTGGTTCCCATCGGGACTTCGACAAGTCCGGTATTTGTGATCTTTCCTCCGAGAGCAAAGACCTTTGTTCCCTTTGACTTCTCGGTACCCATGGATGCAAACCAGTCGGCACCGTTCAGAATTATCTGACAGATGTTGGCATAGGTTTCAACGTTGTTGAGTATGGTAGGCTGACCGAACAGACCCTTGACCGCCGGGAAAGGAGGACGGGGACGCGGCTCACCACGGTTGCCCTCAATGGAGGTCATAAGAGCGGTCTCCTCTCCGCAGACGAATGCGCCCGCACCGAAGCGAAGCTGAATGTCAAAGTTAAAGCCGGTTCCGAAAATATCGTTGCCGAGCAGTCCGTACTCGCGCGCCTGCTTAATTGCTACCTCGAGTCTGTGAATTGCTATCGGGTACTCCGCACGAACGTAAATATAACCCTCGTCGGCGCCTATCGCATATCCCGCAATAGCCATTGCCTCGAGGACCGAGTGCGGGTCGCCCTCAAGCACGGAACGATCCATGAACGCACCGGGGTCGCCCTCGTCCGCGTTGCACGCCACGTATTTCTTGACATTTCCCCTGTTTCCCGACGCGAATTTCCACTTGAGACCCGTGGGGAATCCGCCGCCTCCGCGTCCGCGGAGACCGGAATCGAGAATCGTCTGGATGACCTCGTCCGGAGTCATTTCGGTAAGGACCTTACCGAGAGCCCGGTAACCGTCCATAGCTATATACTCATCAATGTTTTCGGGGTTAATGACTCCGCAGTTGCGAAGTGCGATTCTCTTCTGCTTTTTATAGAAGGTCGTTTCGGAGAGCGAGGTCGCGTGATGAAGATCCTGGGACTTCATTTCGTGATATACAAGTCTCTCGACGGGGCGTCCCTTGAGGAAATGCTCCTCAACTATCTCGGGAACGTCCTCAAGCTTTACGTTGCTGTAAAATGTTCCTTCGGGATAAACTATCATAATCGGACCCAGAGCGCAGAGACCGAAGCAACCGGTGCCGACCACCTTGATCTCGTCTGCAAGTCCTTTTGCGGCGATTTCCGCAGTCAGCGCTTCTCTGATTTTAACGCTTCCCGAGGAGGTACAACCCGTACCGCCGCAGATAAGTACATGTGATCTTATCATTGTTCGTAATCCTTTCTTATGTTAAAATCAGCCTTTATTTTCGGCGCCTATTGTATATTCGCTCACAACGTTTCCGCCCTTGAGATGCTTTTCGATAATTTCGTTTACCTTGTCGGCATTGAGCTTGACGTATGTAACCTTTTCCTTGCCCTCCTCAAAGACCTCGGCAACCGGCTCAAAGCGGCAGATACCGATACATCCGGTCTGCGTGACGGACACCTTGTCGGCAAGATCTTTCGAGTTGACTCCCTCAACAAAAGCATTGAGAACGGGACGCGCGCCTGCCGCGATTCCGCAGGTTGCCATACCGACAACTACACGGATCTTCGGGCTTCCCTCGCGGATAACGACCTTGTCATGCATCTTTTCCCTGATAGCGGCAAGTTCGGCTAAACTCTTCATTACGATTTCCTCCGTATGTTATGTTATTTTTTATCCGAATATTGTTCTTCGAGATATTCGCCGAGCCATTTTATCACCTCGGGTTCGGCAAGAGATATGCCCTCCCCGAGCGCTCTGCGCATATCCGCGGTATTCATGGAGACCTCTCTCTGCGGCGATATGTCCGAAAAGACAAAATCTATGTCGGGACTGCCCGCGACAAGGGTGCATACCGTAGAGACGATGTCGCCCATCGGCATACAGTCAATGCTCGTCGTGTCAAAAACGGCGGTAAGCCTGGTGCCGCTTTTTCCCTCTTCCGTCGACGATTCTATCTCGATTCCGCCCCCGGTCTGCTCTGCGGCAAGCTTCAGAAGCGGCAGTCCGAGTCCGACCTTACGGGTCGTACGCGTGGTACAGAACGGATCCGTAACCCTTACGAGAAGCTCGGGCGACATTCCGCAACCGTTGTCGGTGATCGTAATACGCATTATTCCGCGACTGTCGGTCACGATTTCGATTCCGATGACGCTTGCACCTGCCTTGACGGAATTTTTGGCAACGTCGAGAATATGCAGAGAAAGCTCTTTCATGACCTTATCTGTACTTTGCGAGAATATCGTCAACGTCCGACTTCTTCAGTCTTCCGTAAACCTCGTTGTTGACCGTAAGCACGGGAGCAAGTCCGCATGCGCCTATACATCTTGTTGCCTCAAGCGAATACTTTCCGTCGGGCGAGGTTGCACCGGCAGGCATACCGAGCAGCTCGGTGATTCTGCCGAGAATATCGGCGCTTCCCTTAACATAGCACGCCGTTCCGAGGCATACCGCGATTGCTACCTGACCCTTCGGGTTAAGCGCAAACTGCGAATAGAAGGTGGATACCCCGTAGACCTCCTCAACGGATATCCCGAGTCTGATTGCAACGTGCTTCTGCACCTCGACGGGGAGATAGCCGTAAATGTCCTGCGCCTTCTGCAATATGGGCATAAGGGCGCCGGGTGTGTCCCGCAGGCTGTCTATAACGGCGTCGAGCTGTTCTTCCTGTGCCTTTGTACCACGGAACATTACTGTGGTCAAATTCTTTTTCATACCGAAAAAAATCCTCCGTATTTGTTGATTAATTTATTTTAAATAATAAATTATCCGTTATTTCCGAGCAAAAGCCCGAATGTCATTTTTCTCACACACTCCTCGTCCTCACAGGGTGCATCGAGGCAGAGAAAATGTTCAGCCTCGTTTATGTCCCACAGATGATGGGCGTCGGAACACACAAGCGTGCCCGTGCCGTCAAGCGACGGGTAACCGAGGCGCACGGTGTCGACATTTGCCGAGTCGTTGAACTCGACATAATTGAAGCCGTATTCAAGGGGAACGTCTCCGAGAACGGCAATCATACCGTTTGATTCCCTGTCTATGTGCGCCGGTCTTACATGAGCGCCGTACTTCCGGGCAAGCCTGAGCGCGTCACTCATATACAGATCGGTCGCCGATATGAGGAGCATCTCCTCCGTGCCGATCTGCTCGTCGTCTCCGTTGAGTATAAGCTGATTGCCGAATATATCGGGTCTGTTTTTCACCGGCATCAGGTGTCGGTGTATTTCGTCGGAAAACGCCATTGCGTCTCCGAGAAACTCAAACAAGCAAACAATGTGAATGTCCTCCGCGGTGGAAAGCTCCATACCGGCGATCGGAACGATGCCCTGCGCGCGGCAGGCGTCAAAGAACGCGGGGCAGTTGGCGCAGGAATTGTGATCCGTCAGTGCAAGAAGGTTCAACCCCTTGAGCGCCGCCATACCGGCAATGTTGTTTGGGGTCATGTCGTCGTCCGCGCACGGCGAAAGGCAGGAATGAATGTGGAGATCGTAATAATATTTATTCATAGCACGGCGGAAAGTTTAGCGCAAACGCCGTAGGTATTGTCATCCGACGCGAGCAGGTTGACCCCCTCCTGTGCGGCTTTTTCAAGTGCCGCGCCGTCGGGACGGACCCCCTCGGAAAAAATTACGCACGAGACTCCCGCAAGTGAGGCGACCGCCACGACATTGACGTTAGACATTATCGTGACCCAGACGTTATCCTCCTCGGCGCGCCCCATGACCCAGCTGAGCAGATCCCCGGCGTATGCGCCGCGGACATCTCTCTGCGGGTCGGGAAGCAATATTGACTCGAGTCCGAGTTTTTCGCAAAGTTCAGCAACCGTCATAACCAATCACTCCGTAGAACCGCCGTCGGCAACGCTCTCACCACGGTGGAGTATTTCACGCAGTTTAATGAGGCAATCATCCTCACACGCGTCGCAGTTTATGATATCCTCCGCAAGCGCGTGACAGCTCGGCGCACCGCACGAGCCGCAATCGAGATGCGGAAGGTTCCTGTATATTTCTTCTATTTCCGCCATTTTGGCTATCGCCGTCATACGGTCCCCGGCAATGGCAAAACAGCCGTTATCGGAAAACTCGTCATCAAGCATGATATCGTCCGGCGTCTCTCCCTCCCCGAGGTGATTACGGGAAACGGGCAGATATTTACGCAACGAACGTATTCTCGCCTTGGCGAGGAACGGGTTTTCGACATTGAGCGTTCCGCCGACGCATCCGCCGTTACAGGCGTTGAGCTCGATGAAGTCGAGATCACGTATGGTGCCGTTTTCGATCTCGTCGAGCACCTGTATGCAGTTCTCAATCCCGTCTGCGGCAAGGTACCTGTCTGACAGCAGTGAGGTTGCCTCGCCTCCGGTTCCCGCCCAGTTAAGACCGATTATACCGGTTTTTGAGAGCGGCAACGGATTTTGGATATCCTTGCGCTTTGACCGTATTCTGAAATACATATCGCTGACGGAAAGCGCACCCGTGACGGCTGTCTTTTTCACGCCTATCGGATTTTTTATGTAGCTGACCTTGGCGGGACAGGGCGAGATAAAGAGGACGCATATATCGTCATCGGTAAGCTCCGGGTGGGCGCGCAACGCCTCGCTCCTTGCCAGACGTGCGGCATACTCGATCGGCGGCATCAGCGGCAACAGATTGTCCGCAAGGCAGGAGAAGCGCAGACTGACCAGGCGCACCACGGCAGGGCACGCCGAGCTTATAACGGGCTTTGCAATGCCCTCGCTCTTCATGTATCTGCGCGTGTATTCGGTAACAAGCTCCGCCGCGCGCGACACCTCGAAAACATCGTCAAAGCCGCATTCGAGAAGCGCCGTAAGTATAATATCAACGTCTCCGAGCTCGTCGAACTGACCGTACAGTGCGGGAGCCGGGAGCGCTATCTTATATTTATATGAGGAAAAGTCCTCGAATTTATCGTATATTGCCTTTTTCGCTTTATATGGGCAGAGCCTTATGCACTCTCCGCAGTCAATACATCTTTCCTCTTTTATCACGGCATGACCGTCGCGCACGCGAATTGCCTCTGTGGGGCAACGCTTTATGCAGTTGGTACATCCCTTGCATTTTGATACGTCCAATGTTACAGAGTGCAGATACTGTGCCATAGCTACCTCTTTCCGGCGGATATCAGACGTTCACCGTCATTCTGACCGTCGTTCCGACACCCACCTGCGTTTCGATTTTCATATCATCAGTGTAGCGTTTCATATTCGGGAGTCCCATTCCGGCTCCGAAGCCGAGGGAACGTATATTATCGGGGGCGGTCGAATATCCCTCCTGCATTGCCAGCGCAACGTCGGCGATCCCCGGTCCCCTGTCGGAGAGCACTATCTCGATTCTGTCGCAGAACACGCAGACGTCGGCGCTGCCTCCGTTTGCGTGTATGACCATATTGATCTCTCCCTCGTACATCGCGACCGACACCCTGCGGATAATATCCGCGGAAAATCCCATCTGACGGAGCATTTTCTTTATCTGGACCGAAGCCTCACCGGCAGATGTGAAGTTGTCGCCGTCTATGTCAAAATGAAAGTTGACGGAATCACTCATCGACGACACTGCCTCCGGACAACCCGTTTTCATAAAGCAGGCCGCAGGCAACGTACATTCTCTCGTTTGTGGCAAGGACGACTATGCCGCTCTGCTCGGCAAGCTCGACAACCTCCTTCGGCGGAACTTTACCTCTGACGAACACGATACATCTCATGTCCATCATCTCCGCGGTTCGCACCACCTGGGGATTACACAGTCCCGTGATAAGCACCGCCTGCTCTTTAACAAAGGCGAGGACATCGCTCATCATATCGCATCCGCACGCAGAGCAGACCTCTCCGTCGAGATTTTCCTCTCCGCACAGCACTTTCGCGCGCAAAAGCTCCGCTATTTTACTTATTTTCATACATATCCTCCGTAATAATCTGGAAGTCTGCAACATTGTATGAAGGCAATGCAGTCTTTTTGTGTATTTTTTAACAATTGCTTGGCAACCTTGCCTGTCCTCCCGTCGCATTGACATATCTCAAAGGATATTATGCCATCAGCAAACAGCATATGATTTATACCATACTTTTTAATTATACTATAAATCGATCGAATTGTCTATATATTTTTTAAATTTTTATTACTGTAAAAGAAGATTTAACAATTATCTGAGGTATTTTGAAAAAAAGTCTTGCATAATCCTTTTCTTTGTGATATAATATCAAACGTTCTATGAATACAATGATATTTGCGTCCAAGTGCATAAGGAGGTGTCAATATGGCAAAGTGCAGTGTTTGCGGAAAAGGCGTTGTTTTCGGTCAGGCCGTTTCTCACTCCCACCGCAAGACAAACAGGAGCTGGAAGCCCAATATCCGTAAGGTAAGAGCAATCGTCGACGGTACACCCAAAACGGTTTCGGTTTGCTCCCGTTGCCTTCGTTCGGGCAAGGTTGCAAGAGTTTGATCCGGACATAATTTAAATAAGACAGGCGTAGGTCTGTCTTTTTTGTTTACCGCGCACGGCGCACACTATAAATTTTAATTTTCTGAAATGATTCGGAGGAAAACAAGTGAAGAAATACGCTCTTGCGTCACAATCTCTGCCGCACTCTTGTGTCTGTTCCCTGCTTTCGCTCGGCTTTGAGGTCATACTTATTCCGCCGTACGAAAATCTCTCCGCTCCCGTAGCTTCCCACCCGGATATGCTGATGTTTCCTTTCGGAAAGGAGCTTCTGATCGCGGGGGATTATTACCGTGCAAACAAAACTCTCTTTGAGCCTCTTGAGAGACTCGGATATCATGCACTTGTCACGGACATCTCCCCGCGCTCGCCCTATCCCGGAGACATTCCTTTCAACTGCCTTGCGCTCGGCAGAAATATTTTCGGGCTTTACAACAGTATTTCCCCGGAAATACTTGCATTTGCGCAGCGTAACGGAATGAATATCACAGGAGTAAAGCAGGGATATGCGAAATGCTCCGTGTGTGCAATTTCCGACAATGCGGCGATCACCTCCGACCCATCAATGTACTCTGCCCTGCGCGCGGCGGGTGTGGACGTACTTCGGATACGCGAAGGTCATATACGCCTTGACGGTTTTGAGTACGGCTTTATCGGCGGAGCAACGGGTATCTGCGGGAATACAGTGTACTTCTGCGGAAATCTTAACGCTCACCCCGACGGCAAACAAATCGCCGATTTCTGCGCTTTTTACGGTAAAAACTGCGTTTCTCTCTCCGACGAAATACTTTTTGACGCGGGAACGCTGTTTTTCTTTTGAAAGTATAGACTTTGTACAAATAATGTGATATAATATTATGTATGATTTTTTCGCGGAGGAAAACCGCAATGACGGTTAAAAATATATGCGAACACTCGTGGGGCGCCAATTGCTACGGTGTTTTCAGTGACGGACACGCGGTGATTATCGACCCGAGCGTTTCGGTAACGGCTATTGCCGACGCGCTTGCCAAAGAGAATGCCTCTCTTGATTGTATTCTACTGACACACGGTCACTTCGACCATGTGATGACGCTCGACGCACTACGTGACGCCACGCACGCGCCCGCGTTTATCCATGCCGATGACGCCCAAATGCTTACCGACGGAAAAAAGAACGCTTTCTTCGACTTTTTCGGAAAGGAAAGGGTTTACCGTGCCGCCGAGAAAACATTTGCCGACGGCGATGTAATAAACGTCGGTTCGTCTCATCTGCGTGTCATTCACACGCCCGGGCACACCCCCGGCTCTGTCTGCTTCCTTGACGACGACGACGGAATTCTGTTTACGGGAGACACTCTGTTTTCCGAATCTTTCGGACGGTGCGACCTTTGGGGAGGCAACACCGACAGTATGAAGCGTTCTCTCGCACATCTGCGCACGCTTAACGGGAAACTGACGATATATCCCGGGCACGGAGACACGGCGCTTCTATCCGGGGCGCTGGACAATGTTGCCTATCTTATATAATATAAATCGATTTCAAATACCGTACTGTATAACGACAAATAATTATGAGGGATGAAATGGACACAAAAAAACTTGCCGATCTGCTTTTCCCGGACGTCACTGTGACTCCCGAGGAACTTGAAGCAAAATACCCGCCGAGGAATCTGCCCGAGGGCGCAAAGGTTACAAGATTTGCCCCCTCCCCCACCGGATTTGTGCATTTCGGAGGACTTTTCCCCGTAACGGTCGGAGAGCGCCTGGCACACCAGAGCGGCGGCGTTTTCTACCTGCGCATTGAGGACACGGATTCAAAGCGTGAGATAGAGGGCGCGGCAGAGGGACTTATCAAAACCCTCGCTCACTACGGCATAAACTTTGATGAGGGCGCGGTAAGCGGAGGCGACAGCGGTGCGTACGGTCCCTACCGTCAGAGTATGCGCGCGGAGATATACCATGTATACGCAAAGCAACTTGTACTTGACGGTAAGGCATATCCCTGCTTTTCAAGCGATGAGGAGCTCGAATCCCTTAAGGCGGCAGACAAAAAAGCCGAGATCAAGAACCGCGACTGGCAAGCGGAATCCGATGAAATAAAGCGTCGGATGCTCGAAGCACGTGCCATAACCCTCGATGAGGTCGAGCGCGAGCTTGCCGCGGGTCACAGATTTGTGCTGCGGATCCTCGCAGACGGAAATCCGGAAAACAAAACAAAGTTTAACGACCTTGTCAAGGGCAATCTTGAGATCCCCGAGAACGATGAGGATTTCGTGCTTCTCAAGAGCGACGGTATTCCCACCTATCATTTTGCGCACGCCGTGGACGATCATCTGATGCGGACGACACACGTAATACGCGGCGAAGAATGGCTCCCGAGCCTTGCAAAGCATATTCAGCTTTTCCGATACCTCGGCTTTAAAATGCCGAAGTATCTGCATATTGCCCAGCTGATGCGCCTTGATGAAAACGGTGCAAAAAAGAAGCTCTCCAAGCGCGACATGGGCGCAAACCTCGACGATTACAGCCGCATGGGATATGCTCCCGAATGTGTCATGGAATACGTCATGACGCTTCTCAACTCGAACTACGAGGAATGGAGAATGCAGAATCCCGAAAAAAGTTTCACCGACTTCCCTTTCAATATAAAGAAGATGAGCGTCTCGGGGTGTCTGTTTGATTTTGACAAGCTCAACGATATTTCAAAGAATGTCATATCGCGTATGCGCGCCGACGAGGTTTACGAAAAGGCTCTGGCATGGTGCGCCGAATACGACCGCGAAATGTATGACGCGCTTGCGTCTGACGCAGATTACGCAAAATCGTTCTTCGCCATCGGAAGGGGCGGCAAAAAGCCGAGAAAGGATCTGACGGTCTGGGCGGATGTCCGCGATTACGCGGGGCTGTTTTACGACAGTCTGTTTGAGATAAAGGACAAGTATCCCGAAGATGCCGACCGAAACGATATCCGCGCGGCGCTGTCCGATTTTCTTGAAACATTCGACATTTCCGACGACTCGGGAATCTGGTTTGACAAGATCAAGGCGATAGCCGAAAGCCTCGGATACGCCTCGGACATGAAGGCGTACAAGGCGGATCCATCGGCATATCGCGGAAGCGTTGCCGACATAAGTATGTTCCTGCGCCTCGCGGTCACAGGCAAGCTCAACTCCCCGGATATGTACACGGTCATGCAGATACTCGGATACGACAGGGTATGCGCGAGAATACGCGCAATGGCAAAAACGCTCTGAAAAAAATACGACTCACAGGGGATCATAGCGTAAAAGTATTGCTTGCCTTTATGTGAAGTACATCTTTTTCACGCCCAAATTGCTCTCAAAATGGGACCCAACCCATT
>JBJDZF010000239.1:0-3402 GCA_051867855.1 Eubacteriales bacterium | reverse complement strand
AATATTGAAATTGCCCGTATCTGCAAGCAGACCAAATTCAGTCCTTAATCGGTGCTGTGCTCTTTTTTTCCGCGATGCTTATTTTTCCTGACCGACGGCTCCGAAACCTCGCCGTAAAACAGCGATGTCAGCATTGTCAGCACGTAGGTCTGTATCAGCGCGTGAAGAAGCGTGAAGAGGACGGCGACTATTACCGGAAGTACAAAGCTGAGATTGAGGTAATAATACACCAGCTCCATAATAAGAAGTCCGCTCAACAGCGCTCCGAAAAGTCTGAAGCTCATGGAAATGGGGAGCGAAAAATCCTTCAGGGTTCTTCCCACTCCGCGCAGTCCGTTCCCCGCTATGCCTCCCGAAAGTATCACGATATACGACAGACACCCGAGCGCAATGGCGGCATTTATATCGGACAGGGGCGCGGGAAGCGTTATCACGCCGCCGGACGTTGTTCCTACCTGTATTCCGAACAGCTCGAACAGCGTACTTATGAAAATATAAGTCCCTGCGGAAAAAAGGTAGGCACCGAGGAATCCGTTGCGATGCGGACTGTTGGATTTTCCGAGATTGTCGAACATACCAACGGCGCTCTCAAGGAGCAACTGGAATTTCCCCGGCACGAGCCTGAATTTCGGAATTACGAATATCCGTATCAGAATTGCAGCAATAAGGAGGATTCCCGTGACAGTAAACGCCGAGATAAGCCCCGGATTTACATCCTTTATTCCAAACAGGCTGATCTTGTTTGTGTCATGCAACACCGCATCGCGCATGATCTCGTTTGTGCTCTCCGTCTTTTCAGACGGGTGCGTCAGCAGCACGCCCGCAAGCGAGAGAAGCATCGCACCGATCCAGACGATAAGAGCCGTTATCTTTGTTTTCTTACTCATACTAACCGATCCGTCATTATATATATTTCAGATTTGTCAGCAGCCCGGGCACACCGTCCGTGCCACATATACCATTAAAACGGAAAGAGGTCAAAGGTATTAACAGAAACACCTTTGTCCTCTTATGTTGCCATTATACCATATAGGTCATACTTTGTCAATAGTTTGACATATTTTTCTACATACCGCATTATAAATTTGTATTCTGATGACCTTTGCTTATAGTATTTGTACATTCGGATTTTTTATGTATTTTTGCGGAGGGGGAACTTCCCCAAAGCAGTTTCCCTCCACACCACCCTTTCAAGAACTTCGGACATGGATAAATAATAATAGGTTTAAAAGCTTTTGAAAGGGGTGCGGGGAAAACTTTCTCTGAAAAGTTTTCCCCGCAAAAAAGCAAATCTTATTTCTTTCTCTTTGCCAATCTTTCAAAACATTTAACGATCTCGACGAGCGGTATGATCATCACGGCGAGCACAAGCGCGATGAGGTATTCCTTAAGGCTGATGGAGGTAAATCCGAATGCACCCGCAAACAACGGCACGAAGATAACGACCGAAGTAAGCACGAGGGCAAGAGCCGCTGCGCCCCACAGAAGTACATTCTGCTTTTTAAGCGTAAAGATAGAACCGTGTCTGCTTCTCATATTGAACGCCTGGAAGATCTCCGCCATCGACATTGTGAGGAATGCCATGGTCATTCCGTCGGCACTGTTTGTAATTTCCCAAACGCCGGCTTCAATACGGTGACCGATAAAATAAGCGGCAAGTGTAAGGATCGCGACAAAGAAGCCCTGATATGCAATGCCGACACCCACGCCATCCGAGAAAATGCTCTCCTTCGGGTTACGGGGGGGCTTTTTCATGTCATCCTTTTCGGCGTATTCCATACCGAGTGCAAGCGCCGGAAGGCTGTCGGTAATAAGATTGATCCAAAGCATATGTGCAGGTTCGAGAATGGTAAAGCCCATCATCATCGCGGTGAAAACAGCTATGACCTCGCTGAGGTTGGATGAGAGCAGGAACTGTATCGACTTGCGGATATTGGCATATATGCGTCTTCCCTCTCCGACGGCTCCCACAATCGTTGCGAAGTTGTCATCCGCCAGTATCATGTCGGCAACATTTTTCGTAACGTCCGTACCCGTAATACCCATGCCGATACCGATATCGGCACTCTTGATACTCGGCGCGTCGTTTACTCCGTCACCCGTCATTGCCGTAATCATGCCGCGAGCTTTCCATGCCTTGACTATTCTGACCTTGTGTTCGGGCTGCACGCGCGCGTAAACCGAATATTTTTCAATGGATGCTTCAAGCTCCTCGTCGCTCATCTGACCTACCATTGTACCGGTTATCGCCTGCGACTCGTCGTCGAGTATTCCGAGCTGCTTTGCAATGGCTATCGCCGTATCGCGGTGGTCTCCCGTAATCATAACGACCCGTATTCCGGCGCTGTGACACTCCTCGACCGCACTTTTAACCTCGGGTCTTATCGGGTCTATCATTCCGACGAGCCCGATATAAATAAGGTCGTTTTCAAGTACCGACGGCTCGGACGAATTTTCGGGAAGCTCTTCGTACTCACGGTAAGCCGCGCAGAGCACCCGGAGCGCGGAATCCGCCATTGCCTTGTTCTGTGCAGTAATCTCCGTGCGGTCCCGGTCGGTAAGCTCCAAGACCTCTGTGCCGCGAAGTATCTTCGTACACTTTTTCAGCACCTCGTCCGGGGCACCCTTCGTGTACTGTACGTATCCACCGGATACCTTGTGGACCGTGGACATCATTTTTCTCATAGAGTCAAACGGCGCCTCGGCAACACGCGGTGTATCATTCTTCATTACACGTTTGTCAAGTCCGAGCTTTAGCGCGAACGCGACAAGAGCGTTCTCCGTAGGCTCGCCGATAACCTCTCCCTTTTCGTCCACCTCGGAGTCCGAGCAGAGCGCCATCGCCCTTGCAAGCAGATTGTCGTCCGAGCTGTGAGACTCGACCACGGTCATCTTGTTCTGTGTGAGCGTACCTGTCTTATCCGAGCAGATCACCTGCGTGCATCCCAGAGTTTCGACCGCAGTAAGGCGACGGATAACAGCGTTCCTTTTTGACATTTTCGTAACACCGATCGAAAGCACGATGGTAACTACCGCCGCAAGCCCCTCGGGGATTGCCGCCACCGCAAGGCTGACCGCGATCATAAATGTGTTTATGGCAACATCTGCGGACAGCGTGCCCTCACGTATGATCCCCGTTGCGAAAATCACGACGCAGATACCGAGGACAATGAATGTGAGTATCTTCGAGAGCTGCGCAAGCTTTACCTGAAGCGGAGTTGCCTCGTCCTTTGCCTGCGTAAGCGCGTCGGCGATATGCCCCATCTCGGTATCCATTCCGGTAGCGCACACGACCGCCTTTCCGCGCCCGTAAACCACGGTGCTTCCCATATAAACCATATTTTTGCGGTCTCCGAGCGGGACCTCGTCATCTCCCTCAATGGGGTCCGACTGCTTGATGAC
>JBJDZF010000238.1:0-3403 GCA_051867855.1 Eubacteriales bacterium | reverse complement strand
TTACGACGGACGGACAGGAGAATGCAAGTCACCGTTACACGAGCGAGCAGGTCAAAAAGATGATCGAGCGGCAGAAAGAGAAGTATGGATGGGAGTTCCTGTTCATCGGAGCAAACATAGACGCCGTCGAAACTGCTGCGCGTTATGGTATCAGCCGTGACAGAGCCGTGAACTACAATGCCGACGGCGAAGGCACGCATATCCTCTATGAATCGGTTGCGAAAGCCGTTTTTAATGTCAGAGCAAGCGCTCCGCTCAGCGCTGATTGGAGTGAAGAAATCAATGCCGATTATCAGCGCAGAGGCAACAAAAACAAAAAAGGCAAATGATTTGTACCTGTGAACGGTTTAGCGATGAATTTGCCCAAAATACACTTGTTACATAATTGATTACTAATCCGGGGTGGGACGTTTTGGATCCACCCCATAATGCCTGATCTGGTTGTGACCCCAAGGGCAACGACCACGGCATTTCACTTCTCGCCTCTCAATTATTGCGTCTCTGTAGTCAAAGAAACGGCAAGGAATGAGAGATCAGCTTGCCGGCATTATGTCGGTTAGTTTATCATATTACTGTCTGTCCGCTTTTCAAGTCCTCATTTCGAGGCATTGATAATAGTTGTAAAATATAGTAAAACAGAAACATCGCAGAATACGGTGTTACGATGGCGACAAAACCATATGAGAGCATGCGTATCATGTGCCTTTACGGCAGCGTGCTATATTTGCTGCAACTAAGAACGGCGAGCCGTGACGGTCGCTGCCTATTTATCACCGAGACGCTGAATTTTTTCTGCAATTGAAGATAAAACCATGTGCAACTAACTGCCGTTTTCAAAAAAACGCGCTCAAATTCAACTACGAGTAGAGCCATTCTCAAGAGCCGTTATTTACAATTTAACATGTGGATGATATAATTGATTCAAAGATAATAAAGGAGGGTGACAATATGACATTTGGTGAAAATCTTAAAACTTTACGAAACGCTCGTTCGTTTTCGCAGAAAGATCTGGCAAAAGAACTGGGGTTTTCTTTTCAAAACATATCAAAATGGGAGAGAAATGAAAGTCTTCCCGATATTGAGACACTGCTTGCAATAGCAAAATTTTTCGGAACGACAACAGATGATCTTTTGGGATACGCTGTCGAAGAAAAGTTTTCAACGCTGAAGATTGACGATAATGAAGTCAAAATCTTCAACGCTTATCCTAAATCCGAAGAGAAAGTTACGAACAATATTATTCTTGCAATTGACGGAGAGCACAAAATTACAGGCATAGTGTTCATACCGCATATGCGTCAATATAAAACCGGATACATCCGCGAAAATTATGAGCTTTTGGATGAACAAAGCACGATTATTTACGAACACTCATACCATAGTAGAAATAAACCCGAAATGGTAGTTGATAATAAGAAAATCAAAATTCCTGAGAATGGATTTATCATTTCAGTGCCGGGTTCTGCTTTTGCAGCGAAAAAAATCATGAATTTTATCATCCCCGAGGAATATCAGACATATCTCGACCCCGATTCTCATGCAGGGTATTATAACAGCAGAAATGGGAAAAGTCTCTTCAGCGATATTTTAAAGCACAATGAGCTTGACCATATCAGTGTAGAAATGCTCGATGGTGGACTGCTTTTCAAAAAAGCGGCAGAAACGGTTGATCCAATGTCAGTGAATATCGAAACTCTCGCCAAAGTTATACGCAAGGAACTTCAAAAAGAACACAACAAGCAGCTTGACGGGTTAAAAAACAGAATTGATGAAATTTCTGATATGGCAGAGGATAACGAGAACACTATTGATGAATTGGAAGGACGAATTGATGATTTGGAAAGCATGATTTCCGAACTTAAATCGCTACTCAAACAACAAGAAGTGCATGATAAATCAAATAAATAACACTCAATATTTATAGTCATATCACCGATACCATTCAAAGGCAGGCGGCAGTCAGGATCGACCGAGAGATTGACGGTACAGACGCACAGATACCCGAACCGGCGCCACCCAAGGCAAGTGATCCCACGCAGACAAACGCCACGCCGGAGCCGAAATTTGAACCGTACAAGGGCAAGATCCGCAAGCCCGGTACGGGTTGCGTGACGATGATAAACGACCACCTCTACGAAGGACGGTTTACACCAAGAGTCAACGGCAAACGCATATCATCAAAGAATATTTACGCCACCACGCATGAGGAATGTGAGGAAAAGTTCGCGGTGCTGATTGTCGAGATGAAGGCAGAAATCAAGGCTGAGAAGGAGAGAAAAAAACAGGTATCAAGCGGATAACGAAAGAAGGGCGACCATGGCGGTCGCCCTTCAACATTTGCGGTGCAGTAGGCAAAGAGCCAAATTTATAAGCCAAGAATTTCTTTTTTCTTTGCATCAAATTCTTCTTGCGTTAATATACCCGCATCAAGTAAAGCTTTTAATTTGTTCAAAGCATCGATTTGTTGATCATATGTAAGTTTTTCTTTTTGGTCGGTGCTATTTCCTTTTGCTTCCTTAATAATTTCTTTTGTAGCTTCAGAAACCTCTTTCACTGTAGAAGTATTGTTTCCCACTGTCAGTTTCTTTTTCTTAAAACCGGAAAAAAGTGTGCCTGCAAGCCCATTTTCTAACACACCTTTTACAGTGTCAACAGTGCTGATACCTAACGTGTCATCAACCAGTCCGATTCCGCCTTTAACTTTTTCTGCCCCACGTGTAGCAAGAGATTTTCCGGTTAAAGTTTGTATAGCTGTTTGGTAAAATTTCAAAGCATCAAGCTTCGAGTTAAAATCAACATATATTTCGCCAGACGTTAGATATATTTCTATATTTATTTTATTGTGTTTAACTTGAGGCATACCATCATAAACTTTTACATCATCCAAGGGAAACACCTCAACATTTGGTTGTTCTTTAGCGAACATTTTCTTTATTCGGGTTATAAGAACAATATTTTTATTTGTTAAAATCAATTCCGTAGTTGGTGGTGTAGAAAAAGAATCCATAAAAGACCCTTTTTTGTTTCTGTCTACTTTGATCACTTCGCCTTTGTAAAGCACAGTTTCGTCTGATTGCAATTGATAATGTTCCATGTCGATTCTCCTACTTTCTTCGATGACCACCGATGGTCTTACAATAGGCAATGTAGATTTCGCGAAAAGCCGCAGTGTTACCACTGCGGCTTCGATTGCGGTCAAAGCCGCGAATAGATATAAAATGACGGGAGAAACCTATAGACGTCTCTTGTACTCAATACAAGCCCATTTAAGGGATTCGGGTTTCCCCCTGAACTTGATTTATAACGTACCGACGATTGCATAGACTCGATAACACAAAATCAAGTTTTTGGTCGGAGTGACAGGATTCGAACCTGCGGCCTCAACATCCCAAATGTCGCGCGC
>JBJDZF010000237.1:0-3406 GCA_051867855.1 Eubacteriales bacterium | reverse complement strand
CTTACGCTGTTCCCAAGAAAAGCGAAAGAGCCGAGGTTTCTCTCGACTCTTCCAAAACTTACGATTGGGTTGGGGTTTATGGCATATTGATCTCATAACCGCCACTTATTATAAACTCTCTGAGCATTTTATTCAATCGAATATTGACTAAAGGAAGCGGAACACTACTGCCAAAATAATTTTTTGCCTTTTCGAGATCGGCAGTTGCTTTCAATGCATCAAACCTTCCAAATTCGTTTATATTCGTATCATCGATTTTTTCTGCCATCATCCGTCTGAGCATTTCTTCATCAAGTCCAAACACATCTGCAAAGCGGTGAATCTGATCATCTTTGGCTCTTGTCATGTACTCATTAATATAATCACGTAAACTCTTGCCGGATTCGATCAAAACATCCCCTGTTTCGATATCTCTTAAAAAGATATTTGCGAATTTCTGTTCTTCTTGTGTCAAAGAGGCAAAAGTATTATGTAATTCTTGACTTGCTTTCTCGACATCTTCGGGATTTCCGACTGACAACGCCTTTTTATATTTTTCAAAGCGGGAGTTCATGTAGTCAGCATCAATATCGTCCGTGTCAATTGTTGTGATATACCCGACAAGATCGTATGGTGTATCCTCTGTAGGTGAGTCAGGCGTCGGTTCAGACAACTCCTTATAACGCAGAACAAGAATTCTATAAGTGCGCTCGTCCATCAATACATCAACAGTCTTGACTTCTCCGGTTTCCTCATCAACAAAATTGTATTCAGAGCAACCCCAAACGAATCCTTGAACTTTTGCCGAATCCAAATAGGCATTAAACTCACGAAACAGCTTGGCAAATTTCTTTCTTTCAACTGTAACATTTGGCAATCTTTCGAAGTTGACAACCCCTGCAGATTCAAACAGAATCTTTATCTGAGTGAATACAGCGTTCATGCACTCAATGTTCTTGTCCAGTTTTATGACAAACATACCGAGCGGCTTATCTCCGGAATAGAGCTTCACCGCGGAATTGATGTTTTGCTCCATTGTAAAGGGTGCGCGGTAATACTTGATTGTACCGAAGCGTTTATCATTACCAAACAAACGGTTTGTGCGTGAAAATGCCTGTATGATATTCTCATATCTCATTACTTTATCGAGATACAAAACATTCAACCACTTGGAATCGTAACCGGTTAGCATCTGATCAACAACAATCAGAAGGTCGATCTGTTCTTCCGGAGAATTAGCAATTCTCTCATACGGCTTTTTATGAGCCAACCGATATTGAATATCCTTTTTCATCTTTCCGTATGTGGAAATTGTGAAAGTCTGCCTGTATCGAGTGTTATAATCTTCTATGATTTCTTTCAGCGCATCTTCCTTTGCAATTCCTTTCCCGTTATTGTCAATGCTCGGATCGAATAAAGCTGTTACTTTGATTTCCGGCACGAGCGTCTTAAACATTTTATAGTATTCAACCGCTTCCGGAATACTGGAAGTGGCGAGCAAGCCGTGAAATTTATAATTGCAACTGATAGAAATCCAGTTTTCACGGATATCCTGAATCACCATTTTGCGGTGTTCTTCTGTCCGATATTGCCCGCTTTCAAGCAGGAAATCCTCGATGCCCCGGATACGCTTTCCGGAATCGTCCGTATAACCTGCCATCGGTGCATTTTTCATGTAGTAGTAATAAGTTTTTTGTTTGGCGGGATCGTCGAATACTTCACTGACCGATGACGCTTTGGCTTGTTGCAAGGCAACTGCTTCCCGGGCGTCTTTTTCTTTATAAGTCAGCACTTTGCTTGGGTCAAATCCGAGGACGTTCCCATCCCGAATACCATCAGCAATACTGTAACGATGCAATTCATTGCCGAAGACATCGGAAGTAGTGCAGCCTTTTTTGGTATTCTCAATCTGAATAGGAGTACCGGTAAAACCAAAGAACATCGCACGGGGGAAGGTTTCCTTGACAGCCCGCATCATATCTCCAAATGTGTCGCGGTGGCATTCATCTACGATAAACACAACTCTCTTTGCGGAAATGGCATCAATGTCGGCTTGCTTTAAACCACATTCCGCATCATCCCGCAGATTGCTCATTTTCTGAATCGAAGTCACAATCAACGTATTGGCAGGATCGTTGCTTTTCATTTTTGAAATCAGAACAGCAGTGTCTTCAGTTTCCTGTATCGTGTCGGTTGCGTCTGCAAATCCACGATACTCTCTGGCACTTTGTGTGCCAAGCTCAATACGGTCAATCAAGAACACAACTTTGTCCGCATCCTTAGAGTTTGCAATGAGTTGCGCCGACTTGAACGAAGTCATGGTCTTGCCGGAACCGGTGGTGTGCCATACATAACCTCCAAGTTGATTGCCATATTCCCACTTATTTTTTGCAACCGCGTCGGAGATCTTGTTTGCGGCATAATACTGGTAGGAGCGCATCACTTTCAGAATGCCATCGGTATCATCAGGGACCGTGTAAAAACCAATCAGCTGGTGCGCCATGGGGATTGAAAGAAAAGTGGATGCCAAACGCTTCCAATCGTTGATCGGCTCGTTATTGAAATCAGCCCAATGAAAGTAGAACAACGGATTGAACTGTCCGTCAGGACCGGGATTTGCAAAGTAAACAGTTTCCTCTGGATTCATGGCAACAAATACCTGCACCAACGCAAACAGACCCGTGAAAATGCCTTCGTGGGAATACTTTTCGATTTGGTTATATGCCTGTGAAATCGGAATTCCGGTCTTTTTCAGTTCCACATGTATGAGAGGCATACCGTTGATCAGAAGCATGAAATCGCCTCTGCGATTGGGGAGCATAGGGGATTTTGCCGTAAACTTCGGCTGCCTTGCAATCTGATATCGGCTTTGACCTGCGGCAATCTCCTGCCGGTCATAGATTTTCAAAGACACTTCTTTTCCAAAATGAGCCTTGTCATCAGGATTATCGCGCTTGATAGAGACACTTCTGCCGTTGATAAACCCGTTCAGGCGAAGCGGGGTATGCAGTTCATTGATTTGCTCAAGAATTTGTTCCATCTCGCTTTCGGTTAACGGATAATCATTGAGGCGGTCAATACTCCGATTGTTTTCAAAGAGGATGTCAGCCCAGTTTTTAAGAAGTTCTTTTTCTGTTTTGTATTCCAGTACAGTCTTCTCCCAACCGCACGAAGTAGTAAGTAGCTGAATGAGGGCTTCCTCAAATTCAGTTTCATTGTTGAAAGCCATAAGTAGTCCTTTCCGCCTCAAAAAATCGATCTTTCAGGCTGTTTTTTATGATATTTTCGGTAATTTGCTCACGCTGATGAAGGGTGATAAGGTTGTCGAGGTGATCTAAATAAGCACCAATTTTTCTTTGCTCTTCTACTGACGGTACAGGTATTTCAATTTTCAGAAAGTCAGACTCGTGTATTCGCCATTGTCCAT
>JBJDZF010000236.1:0-14935 GCA_051867855.1 Eubacteriales bacterium | reverse complement strand
GTTCGGTTCTTGCCGTTTTTCATGACTATCTTCGAGCCGCATTTCGGGCACGGACCTCCGATATCCTTCGTTTTCTGCTTTGTGAAATTACACTCGGGATATCTGCTGCACGCAAAGAACGTACCGTACCGCCCCGTTCTCTGGACCATGTCGGAGCCGCACTTTTCGCACTTGAAGTCGGCAATGACCGTCTTTTTCTCCTCATGCGCTCCGTCATCTGCGCCGCTCTGCGCCGTACTCTGGAGCGGCTTTGTGTTCCTGCACTGCGGATAATTGGGACAAGCCGCAAACTTGCCGAAGCGCCCGTTTTTGACCACCATTTTACTTCCGCACTTATCGCAGATAATGTCGGTCTGCTCAACGGGAATATCGAGTGCCTCACCCTTCAGCTTCTCGTCAGCATTCAGAAGCTCCTTCTCAAAGCTCTTCCAGAAGCCGCCGAGGACCGTTCCGACCTCCATTTGTCCGCTCTCTATGCTGTCAAGCTCTTTTTCCATTTCCGCGGTGAATTTGTAGTCTACGATATCGGGGAAGCTCTCTTTCATCAGCTTGTTTGTGATCTCGCCTATCGGCGTGGGGACAAGCGCCTTTCCCTCTCTCTTTACATAATTTCTCGCGATTATTGTCGTGATTATTGTCGTATAGGTGCTCGGACGTCCTATTCCCTTTTCCTCAAGGAATTTGATAAGTGAAGCGTCGTTGTATCTTGCGGGCGGCTCGGTAAAATGTCCCGCAGGGATGACAGCCTTCGCGGCAAGCTCCTGCTTTTCCCTTATGTCGGGCAATCTTACATTCTTCTGCTCCTTCAGTTCGTCCGCATTTACAACGCTATCGTCCTCGCTCTCCTCGTAAACCGCCATATATCCCTGGAAATCCACGGTATACCCGCTTGTGCGGAAAATATAGCCCTCCGCTTCGAAATCCGCGACGACCGTGGAGAGCACTGCGGATTCCATCTGGCTTGCTATAAACCTTTCCCAGATGAGCTTGTAAAGCTTATACTGGTCGGACGTAACATATTTCTTTATCATTGCGGGTTCAATGTCGATTCTTGAAGGACGTATAGCCTCATGCGCGTCCTGTGCACCCGCGCGTGCCTTGTAGTTTCTCGGTGTCTGCGGATTGAAGTCATCTCCGTATTTGCCCGAAATATATGCCCTTGCCGCATCCTGCGCGATCGAGGAAACGCGTAGCGAGTCGGTACGCATATAGGTAATAAGACCCTGTACGCCGCCGTTCTGCGCGCCGATATTGACTCCCTCGTAAAGCTCCTGCGCAATTCTCATTATCCTCTGTGACTGAAATCCGAGCTTACGCGCCGCTTCCTGCTGCATAGTGGAGGTGGTAAATGGCGGTGCGGGCGCTTTTTTCCTCTTTGCGCGCTTTACCGATTTTACGGTAAATACCCCGCCACGGACCGCGTCCGCCACCTTTTTTGCATCCTGTTCGCAGGAGAGCTTTATTTTTCCGGCTTCATTTCCGTAAAAACGGGCAATAAAGCTCTTCTTGCCGTCAGCGGTAAGCTCTGCGTCGATGGTCCAGTATTCCACGGGTACAAAGCTTCTTATTTCCTCTTCGCGCTCGACGATTATCCTCGTTGCAACAGACTGAACTCTGCCTGCGGACAGACCGCTCCTGACGTTCTTCCAGAGAAACGGAGAGAGCTTATAGCCCACGATCCTGTCGAGTATTCTTCGCGCCTGCTGGGCGTTCACAAGATTCATATCTATTTCGCGGGGCTCCTTGATGGCGGCGCGGACCGCGTTTTTCGTTATCTCGTTGAAGCTAACTCGGAGCGTCTTTTCAACGGGTATCCCAAGTGCCGTCGCAAGATGCCACGATATTGCCTCTCCCTCGCGGTCGGGGTCGGTTGCGAGAAAGACCTTTCCCGCCGCCTTGGCTTCCTTTTTGATATCCTTGATAAGGTCGCCTTTTCCGCGTATATTTATATAGTGAGGCTCGAAATTATTTTCAATATCGACTCCGAGGGAGCTTTTGGGAAGATCCCTTACGTGCCCCTTTGAGGCGATGACCTTGTAATTTGAGCCGAGATATCCCTTTATGGTGGAGGCTTTGGAGGGCGACTCCACTATTACCAGATTTGACATTTATTGCAATCCTTTCGTCTTGTTTTTGGGTATGTCGATTACGGGCGCAGTAATGAGATCCCCGTCACGGGCACTTTACCGGCGTTCGGAATATTTACGCACGACATCTCACTGCGTTTACGACTATTTTTTCATATAAAGTCCGCCGGGGAGCGAGATAACAAGTCCGCACAGCTCGAGCATTGTGAGTGCGGTGATGACATCGGAGGTACTCATGCCGTTTTGCGTGAGCGCATCGGGGGACACGGATGAGTCTATGGGCATATCTTCAAAAACGCGCCTGACCGATTCGTCAAGCCCATCAAGAATTTCCCGTGTTTTGTCCGACTCACGCGGCGTACTCTCCCGGCACGTCCGTTTGTCTTTACCGTTTTCGCCTTTTGCACCCCGACCTGACTCCGTTCTCCTTTCGCGTCCGATTTTGGGCGGACAAGTGACGGATGCGGTTTCGTGTTGCGCACCTTGCGCACCGTTGTCTGTGTTCGGTGTCCCACCGTATTCCGGAGCATTTTTTCCGCTCCGGTTAAGCTCGGGACCCGCCGACCGATCTACACTCAAACCGTCGTTCTCATCCGCGCCGCCGACACCGAAGCGCCTGTAAGCACGCACTCCGACTTTAAACGACTCGGCAAGCGCAGAGTCGAAATCCGATTTCCCCTTTGCCCTTTTGAGCGACCTGTAATCGATCACGTCATGATACAGAAAATCGTATCGGCAGATTATATCGTCGGCACAGAGCGCGGCGTATGCGCCCGAGCGGATAAGCTCGTTGGGGCCGTCCGAATTGCTTTCGTTGATCTTACCGGGGAGGGCAAACACCTCTCTGCCCTGCTTTATCGCCGTATGCGCCGTAATAAGCGCACCGCTTCCGTGTGCTCCCTCCACAACAAGCGTTCCCTGACACAGACCGCTGATTATCCGGTTTCTCATCGGAAAATTATATCTGTCGGGCGGAGTTGTCGGCATGAATTCCGTGATGATCGCGCCGTTCTTCGCGATCTTATCCGCGAGTATCCCGTGCTCCCTCGGATACACCACATCTATTCCGCATCCGAGCACGGCGACAGTCGTACCTTTAGCTCCGATGGCGGCGCAGGACGCGACGCCGTCCACACCGAGCGCCATCCCGCTTACAACGATCACGTTTGCGGCGGCAAGCTCATATGATATTTTATACGCCGACAACTTTCCGTATTCGCTCATTTTTCTCGTCCCGACCACCGCGATACAGAGACGCGAATCGAAATCGGGAAATTTTCCGCGGCAGAAAAGCACAGCCGGAGGATCTTCGAGAGTCTTCAGACGAGACGGATATTTTTTGTCACCGTAAGTGATTATGTCGACTCCCTCGGCACGGCAGTATTTCATGACCGAGTACGCCCCGTTAAGGTCCTTTTCGAGCAGGGCGTTCGCCGTTCTCTCGGAAATGCCGTCTATCTGCGTCGTCAGGTAATCCTCGAGGCTGTATATCTCAAACGGTCCGCCGAACTTTTCGATAAGCCGCAGAAAATCCTTCGACGCCGGACCGCACGCTCCCGCAAGCCATATCCAGTATAGAGTTTCGTCGTTGTACATGGGCATACGCTCCTTTCCGCGCCACGGCAATTACTTTGTAAAGACAGCTGTATATCGGTGTTTCGCAATCAAAATATAATACTGTTTCCGATCCGGCACAATGCCTGTGCGCATGGGATGAAAACTCAGGTTTCGCGCGCCACCGCGTTTGCAGGGCGGCAGTCAAAGCCCCCCGCGTGAAAATTCCCACATAAAAATTGCGGCGGCAGTCGCGGCGTTGAGCGATTCGCAGCCGTCCCGCATGGGGATTATCACGCTCCCGTCGCACGCCCCGAGCGTACCTGCCGAGAGTCCGTGTCCCTCGTTGCCTATAACCACGCAGTCACCGGGAGCGGACGGGAAGCTCCCGAGTTCCGACGCGCCGTCTCCGAGAGCGGCGGCAAACACACGCCTGCCCGAATTACGCAGATCTCCTATATACCGGGGCAACTCCAGTGCTTCGACAATATCGACTCTCTGCATAAAGAGTGCGCCCATAGCCGCACGTATGGTCCTTGGATTATAAATATCTGCGCAATCGGATGACAGTATGACCCTGTCGATACCGAGCGCCGCGGCAGTGCGTACGATAGTTCCGAGATTTCCGGGATCCCTCACGGACTCGAGTATTATCAGGCGCTCGCCGATCTCCGGCAACTCCTCAATATGGCCGTTATTACCTATTTTAACGATTTTGCGCAGTTTGTCAAGATATTTTGCGACAGTTATGATCCCCTCCGGAGATTTTTCCTCCGAAATTGCAGCAAAAATATCGTCCGAAACGGTAACGACCGTACTGCCCGGAAGTCCGTATTCGCGTATGAGCGAGTACGCCGTGTCGCTCTTTGACTCGGATACGATCAGATATTCGGGAAGTACACCCTTCATAAGCGCCTCGCGCGCCAGCTTTATTCCGTCAAACCTGAAAAGGCGGCTCTCCTCCCTCTGCTTCTTGTTGGCGAGAGCGGCGACCGTTTTTACCGTTTTGTTCTGCCTTGATCTTATTACTGCGTCCATGCTTCCCCCGAACGTAAAAATCACCACATAGGGGCTGTCGCTTAAAGCGACAGCCCCTTTTTCAAGCTCTGATCAGAGAGCGGCCTTTGACTTGCTTGCAAGCTGTGCGAAGGCTTCCTTATCGGAAACCGCGATATCAGCCAGAACCTTGCGGTTGAGGTCGATTCCGGCGAGCTTGAGTCCGTGCATAAACGTGGAATAGTTCATGCCGTTGACCTTAGCCTGTGCGGAGATACGGGTGATCCACAGCTTGCGGAAGTCTCTCTTTTTCATCTTTCTTCCGGCAAAAGCGTAATTACCGCTCTTCATGACGGCTTGCTTTGCCATCTTGAAGTGCTTGGACTTTGCGCCCCAGTAGCCCTTGGCTGCTTTCAGTACTTTATTTCTTCTCTTGCGCGTCATCATAGCGCCTTTGATTCTTGCCATTTTGATTTCCTCCTGTTAATGCTCTTCTCTTTATCGGATCGATTACTTCTGGATAAGTGTTCTGACATTGGGCGTCATCGAGCTGCTGAGAATCGCAGCAGTGCGCAGATGTCTCTTTCTCTTTGCGGTCTTCATGCCGGTATTGTGTCTGTGATGGCAGTGACCGATCTTGACCTTTCCCGATCCGGTAACAGAAAATCTCTTTGCAGAGGCTTTATGTGTCTTGATTTTTCCCATTTTTCCATACTCCTTTACAGATCATTTATCAAAAAATGCGGGTACCCGCGATTTTTGCGAATCAGTTGTGCGAGTCAGTTAGACTTGTATTTGAGAGGCGTTATGACAACGCTCATGATACGCCCGTCAAGAACGGGCGCCTTGTCGGAGGCTCCGAGCTCCTTGCAGGAATCGAGGAATTTCTGCATTATCTCCTGCCCGAGCGAAATATGACTCATCTCGCGTCCTTTGAAACGCATAACCACCCTGACCTTGTTTCCGTCGGTCAGAAAACGCTGTGCGTGTCTGAGCTTCGTCTCGAAATCGTGCGTATCTATCCTGCACGAAAGCTGTATCTCCTTAAGCTCGATGGTCTGCTGCTTCTTTTTCGCTTCTTTTTCCTTTTTGTCTCTCTCGAAGCGATACTTGCCGTAATCCATGATACGGCACACGGGAGGGACCGCCTGCGGCGCCATAAGCACCAGGTCATAGCCCTGATCGTATGCGATCTTCAAAGCCGCGTCCACCTTCATTATTCCGAGCGTCTCTCCGTCTGCGCCGATAACCCTGATTTCCTTGGCTTTGATCTCTTCATTGATCACCATGTCTTTTGCGCTAATGTTGAATACACCTCCAGCACCGAATGTTTTTTTCGGCAAAAAAAATCATGCGTAAGCACACAGCGCTCCGCACGACAAACACCGCCCCCGACGGGAACGGAAAATATCGACCGTACGCGCGTTGCGGCACGGTGAGAGCGGAGTGCTCTGCTTCTTTACCCGCGTATTGTACCACATTCCGTGCCGTCTGTCAATACCTTTTTCACGCTTTTTTTGAAAACCGTTTTTTATTTGACCGTTCTTCTGCCGTCGGGACATATTGCACAAAAATCTGCTGTGAAGCTATGAAATCCGACAATCCGAGAACCTCCCAAATCCCCAACACACCCCAAGAAGAGAAAAGGGCATTGTTAAAACCCACAAATTGCTATGACATAATTTACCCGAATTTCTCAACAATGACTTTTCACACGAATTTTTACTCCAAAAATCGTCAAAATTGAGTATTTACAAATTTATGCCGAAGCGTTATAATATATTCTGCTGTAGGCGGCACCAACTCCACAGCGTCACGCACAACGGTACTCGTACCCGGCGGAATATCAATCTTATGATATCAACGCGCCGATGCGATTCTCTGTTGTGCTTTTTTATTTTCCGTTCTCCTGCGCATCTCCGATTTTTTCCCGCGCGCGCTGTTGCTACCATATTTATTAAATTATTATTAAAAGCATGGAAAAAAGAGAGGAACTGTGGTATAATAGTCCCTGTCGGTGTTTCCGTGCGATTTTTTGTACTGTCGGACGGCTCCGCCGGCGCATAAACCAAATATCCAAAGCGAAATCCAAAGGTGAAACAATGTCGAAATATATAGAAAAAATCGAAACAATAACTGCCCCCGTCGTCGCACTGCGCGGAATTGTGGCATTCCCCGGAATAACCATAAGCTTCGAGCTGACCGACTCGGCGTCTCTCAAGGCGGCAGAGGCGGCTTTTGAGTCCGATGCGTATGTCCTTCTGCTGACGACAAAGGAAATAGACGTGACGGAAACCGACGCCGACTCCTTCTTCAAGGTCGGCACCGTCGCAAAAATCAAGCAGTCGGTCAAAACTCCCGAGGGCAATGTCCGCGTAATCGCAGAGGGTGTATACCGCGCATCCGTGACGGACATAAAACCGTTTGCCGATTATCTCATCGCGGACGTGATCTGCAAGACCGTCCGCTTTTCCGAGACCGACAGCGTAAAGGGCGAGGCGTACATACGTGCGATACTGGGCGAGGTACAGAAGCTCGTCCGCTTTCTCCCCTCGGTCGGCGATGATATCATGCTTGCCGCGAAATCCATCAGGGACCCCGCGCTTCTCGCCGACTTCATCGCATCAAATATCCTCGTGAAATACGCCGACAAGCAGGAAGTGCTCGGCACATTTGACCCCGTCCGCAGGATAGAGATACTCGTGGCGCTGGTCAAGGAAGAAGCGTCCGTGCTCGAATATGAGCTGGACATACACAAAAAGGTGCGCGAAAACCTCAACCGCAGTCAGAAAGAGTATTATCTGCGCGAGCAGATGCACGTCATAGAGGACGAACTCGGAGAGGGTGCGGACAGCGAATACGAGGAATACAACCGCAGAATCATTGCCGCCAAGCTCCCGGACGAGGCGCGTGAAAAACTGCTCAAGGAAAACGAACGCATGGCAAAAACGCCATTCGGCTCTGCCGAAAACTCGGTTATGCGCTCACACATCGATATATGCCTCGATCTTCCGTGGAACAGGCTCTCAAAGGAGAGAACCGACGTACAGGCGGCAAGGAAGATACTCGACGCCGACCACGACGGACTCGACAAGGTAAAGGAAAGAATACTCGAATATCTTGCCGTAAAGCAGCTCAACCCGAAGCTGAAAAATCAGATAATCTGTCTTGTCGGTCCTCCCGGAGTCGGCAAAACCTCGATCGCAGCCTCCATTGCAAGGGCGACAAAGCGTAAATATGTCCGTGTCTCTCTCGGAGGCGTGCGGGATGAGGCGGACATCAGAGGGCACAGAAAGACGTATATCGGCGCTATGCCCGGAAGAATAATGACGGCTCTGACGCAGGCAGGCACAAGAAACCCGCTGATACTGCTCGATGAAATAGACAAAATGTCGCGTGACGCGCACGGTGATCCGTCGTCCGCGCTTCTCGAGGTGCTCGATTCGGAGCAGAACAAGGCGTTCAGAGATCACTTCATAGAGATCCCGTTCGACCTTTCCGAATGTATGTTCATAGCAACGGCAAACACACTCTCTACTGTCCCGCGCCCGCTTCTCGACCGCATGGAAATAATCGAGATGAACACGTACACAAAATCGGAAAAGACGGCGATAGCAAAGCACCATCTCATTCCGAAACAGCTTGCACGCCACGCTCTCACACGCCGTATGCTTAAGATAACCGACGGCGCGCTTGAGGAGATGACCGATTACTATACCCGTGAGGCGGGAGTGCGAAATCTCGAAAGGCTCATCGGGGACATCGCGCGCAAGGCGGCGATGGAAATTCTCGAGAGCGGCGGCAAAAAATCAATAACCGTCGACACGCAGGACGTCGCAAAATATCTCGGCAAACGAAAGCTTCTTCCCGAACACATTTCCGAAACGGATGAGGTGGGAGTCGTCAACGGACTTGCCTACACCGAGGTCGGGGGAGATATGCTCAAGGTCGAGGTCGCGGTGCTTGACGGCACGGGCAAGACCGAACTTACAGGCTCTCTCGGAGACGTGATGAAGGAATCGGCACACATAGCCGTAAGCTTCGTCCGCTCGATTGCCGACGAGTACGGTATAGACAAGGATTTTTACAAGACCAAAGACATACATATCCACTTCCCGGAGGGGGCGGTACCGAAGGACGGTCCGTCTGCGGGCGTCACGATAGTGACAGCTCTTGTCAGCGCGCTGACCGGCAGAGCCGTAAGGCGCGACATAGCCATGACGGGTGAGATCTCGCTCCGCGGCAGAGTGCTTGCGATCGGCGGGCTTAAGGAAAAGACCATGGCGGCGTACTCCGCGGGAGTCAGCACCGTCTACATACCGTGCGACAACGTAAAGGACCTTGACGATATCGACCCTGTGGCAAAGGCATCTCTCCGTTTTGTTCCCTGCCGTACGGTAAACGAGATCCTCGGGAGCGTTCTGCTGCCGAAAAGATCGGATGAAGTCTCCTGCGCAAGCAGGCTCACAGATGCGGAATTTTCCGAATTCATACCGGCGCTTATAAACGAAAACACGGCGGTATCCTCCATCAGCGGACGATAAATTCCGCGCAAAAATTTGCCCTGCCGGAGAAAGGTAAAAAACAGAGATGGCAATAAACACTCAAAACACCATACTTCGGATAAGCGCGGGAAATATAAAGCAGTTCCCCGCCGACCCGATGCCGCAGGTGGCGTTTTCAGGGCGCTCGAACGTGGGAAAAAGCTCGCTGATAAATACCCTGCTCTCGCGCAAATCGTTGGCGCGGGTCAGCTCTTCGCCGGGTAAGACGATCACCGTAAATTATTACGATATAGACAAAAAACTCTTTCTGGTCGACCTTCCCGGATACGGCTATGCAAAGCGCTCACCCGAAGAAAAGCGTAAGCTCGCGGAGCTTACCGACGGATTTTTCACCAAGAACAAAAACATAGATCTTTTAAAGCTCGTCGTGCAGCTTATAGACAGCCGCACGGGACCCAGCGACGATGACGAAACCATGCTCGACTTCATGATACAGACAGGGCTTCCGTTTGTCGTCGTCGCCACCAAAACGGATAAGCTGAATGCCACCGAACGCCGCGAAAATCTCGCGGATATCGCCGCAAATCCGCTTGTCCGCGCCGGGGGCGGGGTAATTCCCTTTTCTTCGCTTAAGAACGAGGGAAAAAACGAGCTTTGGAACGCGATATTCAGGTATTGCGGGCTGAACTGACGCCCGCGCCGAAGGAAAGGAACAAAATGACGCGATTGCTCTTTATACGCCACGGTCAAAGCGTGGCAAACCGCGAGGACAGATTCGCCGGGCACTCGGATTTTGAGCTGACGGAGCTCGGTCAGAAGCAGGCGGAGCTTGCCGCCGCTTACATAAGGGAACATTTTCCGACAATCGACGCGATATACGCGAGCGATCTCAAGCGCGCGTACAGCACTGCACTGCCGTGCGCACGGGAGTACGGACTTGACGTACACGCCGATGCCGCCCTCCGCGAAATTTATGCGGGCGAGTGGGAGGCTCTTACATTTGGAGAGATAATACGCCGCTATCCCTCCGAGTTTACGCTCTGGCGCACCGATTTCGGACACGCTTTCTGCCCCGGGGGAGAATCTGTGGTACAGCTCAGCCGCAGGATCTGCGACGAGGTGTTGCGCATAGCGTCGCTCTTCGACGGAAAGACCGTACTTATTGCAACCCACGCTACTCCGATACGCGCGATCGAATGCGCCGCCCGCGCTCTTGAACCCGAGCAGATGGGTCTTGTCGACTTTGTCGGCAACGCTTCACTTAACATATTTGATGTTGACGGCGGCAAGTTCACCGCAGTCAGGACAAATATAAACGAATATCTGGCAGGCTTTGAGACCTATCTGCCGCAATCACTGGAACAGAACTAACGCTCCCCGCGATAAAGGAAAGGAAATCCGCAAAATGATACTCTACAAACATCTCGACGTAAACAAGGAAGGACATCTCACCATAGGCGGGCTTGATACCGTAAAGCTCGCACAGGAGTTCGGCACACCCGCGTATATACTCGACGAGGAGGTAATACGCGAAAATTGCCGCACATATATACGTGCCGCAAAGGAAAACTTCGGTCCCGACGCTCTGCCGCTCTACGCCTCCAAGGCGCTCTGCTTTGCGGGAATATACAAGCTCGCGGCAGAGGAAGGAATGGGAGTCGACTGCGTGTCCTCGGGCGAGCTGCATACCGCGCGCCTTGCGGGATTTCCGGCAGAAAGAATATATTTTCACGGCAACAACAAGACCGACGCGGATATAAGATACGCGATGGACATGGGTGTCGGAACCTTTGTGGTCGACAACACTGATGAGCTTGAGGCTGTCTCGCGCGAGGCGGTATCCCGCGGCAAAAAGCAACGTATTCTTCTGCGTATCACCCCCGGAATAGACCCGCACACGCACCGCGCCATAAGCACCGGAAACGTAGACTCGAAATTCGGAAGCGCCATCGCGACCGGTCAGGCAATGAGCATCGTCAAAGCCGCGATCGCTGCAGACGGAGTTGATCTGGCGGGACTTCACTGCCATATCGGTTCGCAGATCTTTGACACGGAGCCTTTTGCGGACGCCGCAGGCATTATGGTAAAATTCATCGCCGAGATCAAGGAGAGCTGCGGATATGTCATCCGAGAGCTGAACCTCGGAGGAGGGCTCGGGGTAAGATATACGGAATATGACCGCACAGTAGACTACGCACAGGCAATAAAGGAGATCGCCGACGTTGTCACGGGATACTGCCGCGAGCACTCGGTCGCAGTTCCGAGGGTCATTCTCGAGCCGGGACGTTCTCTCGTTGCGGCGGCAGGTATAACGCTTTACACCGTAGGCGCCGTCAAGGAGATACCGGGATTCAAAACCTATATTTCGGTGGACGGCGGTATGCCCGACAACCCGAGATACGCACTCTATCAGTCGCAATACACGGCTCTTATCGCCAACCGCGCAAACGACGTGCGCGACCTGCGTGCAACAGTCGCCGGACGCTGCTGTGAATCGGGCGACCTCATCGGCGAAAATATGGAAATACAGCACGCAAAGAGAGGCGACATTCTCGCCGTTCTCGTCACCGGCGCTTATAACTATTCCATGGCTTCAAACTACAACCGTATTCCCCGTCCGCCCATTGTCATGGTACGGGACGGAAAAGCAAGACTCGCGGTAAGACGTGAGAGCTTCGACGACCTCACGGCAAATGACATAATCTGAACAGAATTCCGACCTGACAAAGCCGGTAAAACGGTCGGCACCGGATATCATCCGCTCCTTTCGGAGCTCCGCTTTGCGTTACAATTCCGTCGGTTGATCTCCAAGACACAGTGCCGTTCCCCGATCTTACCGAAAATAAAACTTCCGCCCGGCGGATTTATGGAGTTAAACTATGCTCAGATATCTGTTGCTCGGTACAGGAGATGTGAAATCTTATATCATTCAGCTTCTCCTGTGCCTTCCGATAATCCTGTTTTCGCTCTCGCTTCACGAGGCGGCACACGGATATGTCGCAAACAAATTGGGAGATCCTACCGCAAGGGATCTCGGACGGCTTACACTCAATCCCCTGAAGCATCTCGACCCCATCGGCTTTCTGTGTATGCTTCTCGCGGGATTCGGCTGGGCAAAGCCTGTCCCGATAAACACAAGATATTTCAAAAAGCCGAGGCGCGATATGGCTCTCTCGGGTGCCGCAGGCCCCGCATCAAATCTCTGCCTTGCGGTTATATTCACGGCATTGCTGAAGATAGCCTACGAGCTGCTCTGGAGCCGAAGCTATTCAAGCGACCTCACGCTTAATATCGCCTATTTCACCCTGGTGTTCCTCTTCTACGGAATACAGCTCAATCTCACGCTTGCCGTGTTCAACCTGCTGCCCGTTCCGCCGCTTGACGGCTCGCGCATATTCTACGTGCTCCTGCCCCCGAAATACTATTTCGGCATCATGAAGTACGAAAAATACATTTCCCTTGCCATAATGCTCCTGCTTATGCTCGGAGTCCTTTCCCCCGTGATCAGCTTTGTTTCAACAGGCATTATGAAGGGACTGTTCTCACTGTTTTCGCTCGAAAGTCTCGGATATTTCTGGGGGATCTTTTAAGATAGGAACGACGGCAATATTTTAATTTTTATCGGAGAGTCTTCATATGGAAGCCGTAACATACCGTCTGGACAAGTTCGAGGGTCCGCTTGATCTTTTGCTGAGTCTGATACAAAAGAACAAGGTCAGCATAACCGACATTCCCATCGCACTTATCTGCGACCAGTATATCGAATACATTACCCGCGCGCAGCAGCTCGACATGGATATAGCTTCGGAGTTTCTCGTGATGGCAAGTGAGCTGATGCTCATAAAAAGCAAAATGCTGTTGCCGAAGCCCGAGGACGATGAGGATGATCCGCGCGCACAGCTGACCGACGCGCTTCTCAGATTCCAGCAGGCAAAGGAAGCGGCGCAGAAGCTTACCCCCCTGTATTCGTATTACAGCAACCGACTTGTCAAGGATACGGATGAGATATCGGTCGACAAGACTTTTGTTGCGGATCAGCAGCTCACCTCACTCCTCGCCGCGGTCCGGCGGATAATCGCATACAACAGCACTCTTCAAAAGCCCTCGAGCAAAACCTTTGCTCCGATGATAAGCAAGCCGATCATTCCCGTTGAGATCAAAATCGTCTCCATCATAAGGCAGATCGAAAAAAAAGGCTCATCTTCCCTTGAGGAGCTTCTGGTCGGAGAACACACGCTTCCGGACTGCATTGCCGCCTTTCTCGGGATACTTGAGCTGATAAAGATCAGAAAGCTCGTCATAGCCGACGACTGCGACTCCGAAAAATCCGTCCTCGACGCATCGACGAGATTTGTGATCAACGAGGACGAAAGCTCCGTGGAGGATAACGATTATTTCCCGAACGACGACGAAAAAGCCGATATTGAGGTATAAAAAATGGACGAACCGGTAAATCAGATAAAGAACATAAATGCCGCCGTCGAGGCTATCCTTTTCGCCGCGGGATATCCCGTAAAATACGAAAAGATATCCGAGGTGCTGGGGCTTGACCTGCGCAATACAAAAAAAATAATCGAGCACATGAGTCATGAGTACAACGACGAAAATTCAAAACGCGGCTTAAGCCTTCTCATGCTCCCCGACACCTGTCAGCTCTGCACAAAGGAGCAGTACGCGCCCTACATACGGGAAGCCCTCGGAATACGGCGCGGCGGAAACCTCTCCGCGTCATCGATGGAGGTGCTTGCAGTCGTGGCGTACAATCAGCCGGTTACCCGCACATTCATTGACCAGGTCAGAGGAGTCGACAGCTCGTATGCGGTCAATTCGCTCATAGACAAAGCACTGATCGAGTCCTGCGGCAGGCTCGACGCACCCGGCAGACCGATGCTGTATGTGACGACGGACAAATTTCTGCGCGTTTTCGGCATCAACTCGCTCTCCGAGCTGCCCGCCACGGAAATCATGCTTCCTCCTAAAGAAGATGTACCGATCCTCGACGATGACGGAAACCCGATCACACCGGAGGACGCGACCTCTGACAGCGCAAGCGCCACCGACAGCGGTGAGACCGATACGGAAAATGAAAGCCGTGAGGAAACGAACGATCCGGAAAACGGCGCGAACGACGTGGATACTTCCCCGACAGATGTGTAAAAAGACGCGTGAGACCCTGAATAACGTCGGAGCGCACATGATAATAATAAATCCGACAAGAAATAATCCCGCGTAAGCCGCAGGGCTTCAGAGCGCGGCATTGAATCTGCAAAAAAGGAGGCGGTGACAACGCTCGCACTGAAAATATTGGGCATAATAATTCTCGTGCTCGTACTTCTTCTCTCGCTGCGCGCCGTCATAACCGTCTCGTACAGCGACGAGCTTACGCTTTATGTGAGAGTCCTTTTTGTTAAGATAAAAATACTTCCCGCCAAAAAGGGCGGCAAAAGAGTCCGCTCAATGAGCCGCTCAAAAGCCGCAAGAATACGGAAAAAGCTACGGCGAAAGGAAAAACAAAAACTCGACAAAAAGCTCGAGAAGAAAAAGAAAAAAGCCGAGGAAAAGGAAACCAAAGAGAAAAAAAGTCTCGGTGAGATAATTGACACGCTTAAGATGATAGCCGGGATCGTGGGAACGGTCCTGCGCAAATTCTTCCGTCATCTGCGCGTGGATGTCGCAAGATTCAATATGAATATCGCCTCCGATAACGCCGCAACAACGGCGATAGCTTACGGAGCGGCAACGCAGACGGTATCCTATATCATGGCACTGCTTGCCGATTCCAAAAACGTGAGG
>JBJDZF010000235.1:0-3428 GCA_051867855.1 Eubacteriales bacterium | reverse complement strand
TAAGGCACTGTGCAAATTCAAGGTTCAATTTGACGATGCCTCATTAGTTGAATTTGCTACGCCTTCCGTTCTCGGTCATCTCTTCTTTAACCGTATGCAGGGCATCGCCTATGACACGCTTAAAAGAAACGGACTGCTTGGCAATGTGAACCGTGAGTTCCGCAATTCACTCGGAGCGGCGTATGATCTGAATGTGATGAAAAATGAAAGCTTCCGAAAGTGTGTAGTAATGCTTTCGGGAATGCTTGCTCCTTGTGACTGCAAAGTTGCAATGCTCAAGGGGGCGTATCTATGCGCTCACTACCCCGATGGATACAGAACGTCCAACGATGTCGATCTGCTCGTTTTGCCCAAAGACGTAACAACGATCGGTAATCTGCTCGCGAAAGCCGGTTTTCGTCAGGGTAATATCCGCAACGGTGAATTCATTCCCGCTACAAGGCAGGAGATCATAGAATCAAAAATGATGAGAGGAGAAACTGTGCCATATATAAAAGAGGTCGATCTTCCGTTTATGAAATTTTTCGAGGTGGATATCAACTTCTCATTGGATTATAAAAACAGCAACGACAATGCACTTGCAGATATGCTCTCGAACATTTGCATTAGTAATGAAAAACAGCTTTCTGTTCCCACATTGGATGATGCCGACTTCTTCATCCACCTCTGCGCTCATCTTTACAAAGAGGCTACCACGCTTCCTTGGATCGAGATGCACAGAGACATGACCTTATACAAGTACTGCGATATCTATATGCTCCTCTCGGAAATGTCCGGAGATCAGTTGCAGAGAGTGTTTGACCGTGCGAAAGAACTGGATATGGAAAAGATCTGTGCCTATAGCATCCTTGAAACGATCGGTCTCTTTGATATAGATAACACTTTTGCTCATTATATTGCAAATACTGCTCTTGCAGATGACCCCGACTTTTGTCTCAGAGTCGTGTCCCCGCAAGACAGGAAAACGCTCATCTATCAGACCGCCGACGTAACCGAACGCTTCTTTATGGAATCGAGAGTGAGTGACTTAAAGGAGGTAGAGCCTCATGAAAAAGCTTGATATGCGAAAGAACGACACGTCCGGATTTCTCATTACCTTCTGCGGACTTGACGGTTGCGGAAAGACCACGATGATGAAACGACTCATTGGCGATCTTGAAAAGGAACACGATATATTCGTCACTAAGCAGCCGACGGGTGCCGTCCGCAATTCCGAGATCTTCAGAACCTATATGGATTGCCCCGATCACGATGCTTTCGATTACCGAAGCCTTTCCCTTCTCGCGGCAAGCGACCGTTTGCAGCACGTAAACAAGGTGATCGAACCCGAGATAAAGAACGGAAAGATCGTTCTCAGCGACCGTTATTTCTATTCCTGTCTTGCAAATCTCAGAGCAAGAGGCTTTGAAAAGGATGAGTGGATCTATGAAATCGCAGAATCGGTCATCAAACCCGACATTGCCTTCTTCTTTGACGTACCCGTGGAAGAAGCTGTTGCGAGAGTCCGCCGCCGCCCCGAGGAAAGGGATCGATATATCGACATGGATCTTCAGTATAAACTTCGCAAAGAATATGTGGATATTTGCTATACAAACGGCGGTATCCTTATTTCCACCATGCAGTCAGAAGACGAGTGCTATGAGATCGTCAGAAATGCAGTAAAGAAGGTGCTTTACTACTTTGACCGAAATAGCGGGATACGAGTCGATCGTTGACACTTTGGAAACCAGTAGAATCGGTAAATACCGTTCTTTGTCTGTATCTTTGAACAACGACTCCAATGACGAAACAAATCTGCTCCAAAATGGATTCTTTACTGAACGCGATTCGTCTGTAAAACCAAGCGGTTGGTCTGTTGTTGGTTCAGGAAGTCCCTATTCCGGCTTTGCTTCAAGTTATATCAGCGGCAAAAACTCCTATTACTTCTCGTCAATGAAATACAGCAAGTACCTGTCTCAAACCGTAGATCTTTGCAACTGTCAGATTAACGGAAATGTTCTTGTCGCATCCGCTTGGGCAAAAGCTTCCGGCAATGTCAGCGCGGAATCCGAAAATTCTACTGCAAAATTCAGACTGTGCTTAAAGGTTACATATGAAGGCGGCGAGGTTGAGGAATACTTTGAAAACTACGATACCGGTTTTACAGGTTGGCAGTATGCAGCAATCCCGTTCGTATTGAACAAGGAATGCTGCCCCATCAGTGTACTGTAAAGCTTGATTATACAGCAAACACAGGAACTTGTTATTTCACGAATGCTCGTCTTGTAGCGGCAGAGGGGCTTTCCACCACCAATACATATAGAACTGATGAAACTCCTATTGATTCAATTAATGTATTTGGCGAATGCAAGGATATCAAGATGACAACAACAAAAAAGGATAGCATTCAGACAACTATCGAATATATCGATGATAATTCCGATATCATCCGTACTACGGTAATTGACAGAAACGGGCGTAGTTTTGTCACCGATTATAAGTATGATAGTAAACACAATCTTATTAAGACGCAGGATTACCGTGGTCTTGTAATTGAATATACATACAATTCCTACGGTAAGGAACTAACACGCAAGACTTATCATAAGAATAATCCCAATGCGTATATGTTCTCTGAGTACACATATCAGGTCGGAAGCTTCATGAAATCCGAAAGTGATCCTCGTTACAAGCTGAACGATGAAATGCTAAAAACATCTTATCAGCATGACACATCCCGTAACCTTCTCTTAAAGCAGACTGCGGTTAACGGTCAAGAATACAACTATTCTTACGATGATAAGACCGACGATTTGATGTCCCTCTCTTCTACAACGGACAACAAAACAAATGAAAACCAGTTCTTCTACACGCGCGGTTATCTGACCCGTGTTGCGCACAACGGGTTTAACTTTGGTTTTGCCTTCGATCAACTTGGCATAAGCAAGTCGGTAGCGGTCGGTGACGGAACGGTATCTACTACCCTTCTGACAATGAATTATGAAAAGGATGGCGTCAATGATCTTGTTGAAACCGTATATGCATCAGGCGAAAAGAATAAGATAACCACCGACATTTTCGGAAATCCTATTCTTAGCACCTATACCGATAAGAACGGAGTATCTCGAACGATCAGCAACGCATCCTATGATTCCGTTGGAAAAATTAAACAACTATTTGACAACGAACGCGGAGTATGCTATAATTATACATACGATGCGAAGGGCAATGTGACCAAGATTGATGAAATCGATCAAGCAAGCGGCGATGTTCTTGCAACCAACACCTTTGTATTCGACGCAAATGATCGTCTTACTTCCAAGACATTCGGGTCAGTAGGACAGACTTACCGACCTGTTTATGAGACAAACGCAAGTGGTTGCATCTATCCCGACAATGAGACGATCGGCATCACTCTCGACGGCAAGTTTACGGACAAAGTAACCAAA
>JBJDZF010000234.1:0-3428 GCA_051867855.1 Eubacteriales bacterium | reverse complement strand
CATCGCCGACAGGCAACAATTTCGGATTATCCTTGAATGGCTCCCCCTGTTGGGCTCGAACCAACGACATCGTGATTAACAGTCACGCGCTCTACCGAGTGAAGCATTGTACAAGGGAATTAAGAAGAATTGACTAATAACACGAATTTTAAGGTAGTCCAACACGCATATTCATCCATAGCAGTCAGCCGGTATGTAAAGACTGCCACCGGTTATGCGGTGGCAGTTGTAAGTGTTGTTTCAAGCCATTCATCACAGAAGGCTTTAAAGGTTGTATCAAGTTCAAGGTGGATTTGATAATCCTTGCCGATTTCAACTCTTGAGAACAAAGTCAATGCAATCAACTTCTTTTGTGCAAAGGTGGTTTGGTCAAATGTTTCTGCCCAAGTCTTAAACTGATTGTATGCAGGAATAATGCTTTCACTCGTTGCCTTATTGTCTTCTTCTTCCCTTTTGAGTTCTTCAAGCTGTTTTTCGGATTGCTCTATCCTTGCTTTTACTTTTTGAATCGCAACTGTCAGATCCTCGGAAGAATAGACGCTTTCACCGGCAAGCGCATTGGCAATTTCCAAACGAAGTTTATCAAGCTGCTTGGTGTCCTTATTGATTTGCTCGGATAGTTGCTTTTGCATGAGCTTGTGACTTTCAATCATCTTGCGATAAGCCGTTTTAATTTTTTCTTCACGCGGACATCCGGTAATGTTTGCAAAGAGTTTTCTCATGGCTTCGATAACGTAATTATCCACTATTTTAGCCTTATAGGTTGCTGCACCTGTACACTCGTTCAACTTGCGACTACGATGATAGCAAAGATACCGAACAGTACAACTTTCCCGTACACTTCCATCCTTGCGAGTGTATTTTTCGGTTGTTGAAGTCGTACAGATTCTGCTTCCGCAATGAGCGCAAAACACATTACCACTTAAAAGAGCTTTGCTCTTATTCGATATGGCAACCCTTCGCTTTACTTTGTCCTTTTCTGCCCGTTCTGCAAAAATTTCTTGAATCTTAAAAAACATTGAATCGGGAAGTATCTGCAAATTTTCAAGTCTTTCGGACTTGGCATCACCACGTTCCAAAAAACCACGCAGAATTGGATTTTTATAAAGCCGCAGAATATTTGAGGATTGGAACGCCGAACCCCTATGTGTTCTGAATCCATTTTGATTAAAAAACTCAGCTACCTGATAGCTTCCATATCCTTCGGTGATAATCTTTTCCGCGCCAAGATAAACAATCTCGGCTTCAGCAGGATTGATAGCGAGATCACGCATTTCTTGTCCTTTTTTATTAAGCCGTCCATTGTAAACATATTGATATCCGAAAATCAGGATACCTCCCGTGTAAATACCCTCGCTTGTCATTTGTTGCATCCTGGTCTTTACACGGATTGATGTTTTTTGAGACTCACCCGCAGCTTGCCAGAATCGAATGTAGTTCAAAAGCTTGTCAACATGTTGTTCGATTTTCTGCTGACCTTCATTGACCGACCACACCTCTATGCCATGTTTGATAAACCACTCAAGGACAAAGGGTGTTTCGCTCTCAATCCTTCCCAAGCGGTCGAACATAAATACAAGCAACACATCAAACTCTCTGTTAAGCGCCGCATCCTTAAGATGCTGAATTGCATCACGCTTTTCGGCAGACACCTTAAAGCCGGATATGCCTTTTTCTTCGTATTCGTTGTTCAAAACCCAATCGTGATGTTCTTCAATAAACTTATGACACGCAATTCTTTGCATTGGAATATCGTTTTTGTTCTGATCTAACTGTCCTCTGGTTGAAACTCGATACAATGTATTTACTCTTTTCATTTTGTTATACCCTTTCTCGTATTTGAATTACGAGAAACACTAACTGCTATTTATTTGTCAAGGAACACGCAACAGTTTTCTTCCTTTAAGTTATATATACCGTCGTTGTTCCCTTTCACAGTGTGTTTCATTATGTAAACAAGGGCACTTTGGGGTAAATATTCTCTGAAGGTAAGATTTCTATTGCCCCTTTAGTATACATCAATATGCCCCTTTCGTCAAGTGCGCAAATTACGCCGTTCCGTTAAGTACTCTTTTTTCGTATGAGTTTGACAGCAATTCGAGAATTGTGTCCTTGAGATTAGGATTTGTCGGCGTTTCATTAAAAGTAATTGTGATTCTCGCATCAGGCTTCTCAATAACCAACATCGGAACTCCTTTTGCATCATATTCAAATTTCATCCATTACGCCCCCTTGTTCTGTTCTCAAAACAATTTTTCAAGTTTCTTATCCGGGTCGAAATCATTGTAGATTTTCCAAATCCGGTAGATATACTTTTTGTTTCTCGGACGTTCAATATCGGTAACGATATTATCACGGATTTCGATAGGTTCCTTGATCTCTTTAAGTGCGTCTACCAGGATGTCTCTGTCGTAGACATTGGCATAAGTACCGACAAACTCCGTAATCGCCTTCACAATTTCAAAACGAAGCGAATCCGATTTGCCGCCCCATACTTCAAACAAAACACCCATTGCTTCGATATATAAGTCCTCGCCTAAAGTTCGATAAGCATTGAGTGCTGTGCTCACGCAAGCAAGATGTCTCTCAAAACGTGTACCCTTCAATTCAACTTGAATTCCAACTTTTTCGGTTGCCGCATTAAAAGCAACTGCTTCGGCTTCTTCTCCAAACAGATTGGCGCGGAGAGCTTCACCTGCGCCATGCGCATCTTTCTCCGCTTGGTATCTACGTCCCATAAGAATGGTCTTTTGCGCTGCCGACAAGTTCCTTCTTCCAAGCTGATTAAGGCATATCCAAGATATTGCTTCGTAACGATTCTCAAATGTCTTTTCTTCCACTCGATACTTGAGCGTTGGATTTTCTTTCATTATCTTATATCGGTGATGACCGTAAACAATCACTCCGTTCCATGTAATGATCGGATGATATATCTCGCCATCTCGTAAGATGTTGAGCCTGAGATTTTTGAACTCGTCCTCGTCAAGCGGTGGTATTACTCTTTCAAATTCCTTATCAACCTGAAGCATCAATATGTTGTTCATTTTCATCGTTCAGGTCAAGGCTAACGTTAATAGCCGCCCCTATCTCCTTCATCTTTTCTTCCGGCACCCTGCCGATCTTCCTTATTAGTCTCGACTTGTCTATCGTACGTATCTGTTCCAGTAAGGCGAGTGAGTTTTTCTCAAGTTCTTCATTGTCAAGAGGAACGTGGGTGGGCAATGCTCGTTTCTTGAAGAATCTGCTTGTAACCGCTGTCACTATAACCGTCGGACTATAACGGTTGCCAACATCATTTTGAATGATAATTACCGGGCGTTTTCCGCCTTGCTCAGAACCCTTATACGGATTGAGATTTGCGAGGTAGATATCTCCGCGATAAATCTTTTCGTCTTTCATTTTGAATAGACCTCCTATGTTTTGCCGAT
>JBJDZF010000233.1:0-3430 GCA_051867855.1 Eubacteriales bacterium | reverse complement strand
ATTATACAGTTCAGTTTGTATCTTGTCAATATCTGACCGTTATAATAACCAAATTGTCCATATAAAAGGTAAAAAGATCCAAAAAGCAGTATTCATATCAAAAATGTACGTACACCGCATATTTTCCCGCTAAGAATGTCGAGCGGGTGGAGGATTCCTTTTAAGAAATTCTCCACCCGCAGTAACCATACCCATCGCTCTCACGGAGCGGTTGCGATAAATGTCAGGTTTATGATATTATCATTGTTATCGATAACGTCCTGCTTAGTCACAGGTGTATAATACGTATTTGTGGCAGATGGGTAGCACCATACGCCGTCGGTGGCGGAGTCGAACACGGTATCCGAAGAAGTTCTGAACTGCTCGGAGCTGTATGCATCGGGGAAGATAACATCAGTGCCGACAAGCGCACCGTCCTTGCGGTAATAAACGACCTTGGCGCGTTTGTTAAGCGTGTATATCGTCGTGTGGTTTCCGCTGTTGAACTCGGTGCGGTATACCGATTCCGAGCTGTTGTATTTGTGAGTATATTTAACGCCGCCTATGTTAAGGACAACGGTTTTTGTGTACGAGTATCCGTTTTCGTCGCCCGAATAGTCGGTTATATACGACACACCGTTAACGGGATCGTCGCAGATCATCTTTTTACCGCGGAAAACATACGTATGCTCATTTCCGTCGACAAGCAGGAATCCGCCCTCGCCCAATGGCGAAACGCTACTGTATTTCATGTCGATCACGGTACTGATCTTGCCTTTTTTGAGGCTCAATACTCCGTATCCGGTACCCGTCCTGACTCCGATGTAGGAAGAGTCGACAAACCGTATTGCGGTGTAGTACGGCGCGAGGATCTCGTTGCCGTCCATGTCGTAGAGTCCGTAATATTCGGAATCGGAGCATACCTTGAGGTAGTGTGTGTCGGGATCGGATACATCACTGATCATTCCCGCTACTCTGTACGGTATATCAAAGAGCTGAACGAGCTTGCCGTCGTGATTCAGAGCGTAAATTGCGGAAGAAGCATCTTTGTTTATCGAGAAACAGGAGCTGTTTTCAAAAAAGGTGATGGGGTCATCCGTACACAGGTTTTTGCCCAGCTCATACACGGAGAGCTGCGCGTATTCAAACGCCTTGTCTCCGTAGGGGGCGTTTCTGAATATTGCAAGGTAGCGTACGCTTTCCGTGTCGCCTGCGCTGTTTGTGTATTTCTTGAGAGTTACGATCATAACCGGTACCGAGCTGTTTCGCTCGGTGCGGTCCGATATGAGCGAGATAGAGTCAATATGCTCAAACGACATCAGTGCAAAATCCTCTTTTGCGCATCCGAAGCTCGAGACCACGGTATTTGACGGGAGGTCGATAAAGTCATACAGCTCCCTGTCATAGCTTGCCGCGAGCGCAAAGAGTATGCCGTCGGTCTCATAAACATCTATGCTGTCGTACCGCAGTCCTTCGGCGTTGCTTTCAAGCGGGGAATGAATACGGTAGGATTTTCTGCCGTCCTCATCGCTTGATGTTTCCATGAAGAGAGCACCGTCGTAAATGCCGTAATTGCCTTTGACGGTAAGGCGCGTGAGGACCGATGTCGAGTCAATTATGATGCTGTGGGCGTCTTTTGACGCGGCGCATACGATATATTCCTTTTTGCCCGTTTCGGCGTCCGGATTGTCGAATACATAATATCCGTCGCCCGAGAGGGTGGTATTGAGCGTGAGTGCGGCACCGTCATGTGAGACAAGTAATTTTCCCCTGCTGTCCAGATAGTCGCGCACGCTCGCGTCTGCGGTTTCGCGCGCAACCATGTAATTGCCGATACATATCACCTCATCGTAGTATTTACGGGTGCTGTCAAACACGGAAACGACGGCGTACAGACCCTTTTCGGTATTCTTGACTGCGATAGCGCTCTCCGTCGCAACCATATCCGAAAAATCGTATACGTCGGAGGAGAGAAGCACACTGTCTTCTACACCGAGGAGAATATACGCGGTCTTTCCGTCCTTTTCGTTGTTAAAGCGGCAGATTCCCCAGTCCGGCTGAAAATCCACATCCGACGGGGATTGTATTCCGCTTATGTTTATTTTGCCGTCAAGGGAGACGAGTGTTCCGCTGTCCACACAGTAAAAGAAGGTGCGCTCTGTTTCCGTGTCGTCGCATACGGTAAATGCTCTTACCTCATAACCGGACATGATAAGCGAGCCGGAGGCGTCGAATATGCTTGTCTTTGTCTGCCCATCGTTGTCATAGGATGCCTTTATGTATGTACAGATCTCCGAAGGTCCGATGTCCTCGTATTCGAGCGAGAGGTCGCTGTTGAAATTCTGGAGAATGATTTCTCCGTTGGCAAGCGCCGATAACCCCGAATCAAGCCGTTCGAGGGAGAGCAACGCCATTTTACCTGTCCCGTTGTCTCTGAAAATGAGCACGGGCATAAGCGCCGAATCAATGGAATAATTCCCTCCGACTATTCTGTATTCCTCACCCATGGCGCCTATGAGATAAAATTCCGGCTCTTCGGATCTACGGGCAAGATAATAGTCATAGAGCTTGACCGGCTTTTTGCTTTCGCCGATAAGATTGCCTATTCTTGTATCGTAGAAATCATTGACGGAGCGGATCGAGGCATAAGCGCCGCTTATGTATTCTCCGTCCCTCTCAAGGTGAAATTCCCCGTCTTTTCCGACTATTCTCACGCCGTTATATGCTGTGTTTTCGATATAATCGTATTTTTCCGCGGTGAGATATCGGTCTATTCTATTTACGGTCAGCACTATCAGCAATGCAGTTATGAGCAGTGCCGCCGCGGCGATGACGCCGACCAGAATTTTTTTCTTCATATTGCTTCCTCTCTTCCTTTTGATTGTATTTCGGTATGTAGTGCGCTCTGCCGTTCGCGTATTCGGTCCGGCGCTGCATTGTATAACCTCATTAATTATACCATGTCCTCAACCGTTTGTCGAGAGGTTTGAAAAATAAAACACAGATATTTACACATGGCACTATGATATTTTTCTAAAAGGAAAACGAATGTTTATGCGGAAAATGTTATATTGTGCACAAAATATGCTTGAAAATATTGACATGATTAACAAACGGGTGTATAATTGGAACAAAAGTATGTTAAAAATGTGGGCGCGTAAGCATACATAAGCACGTGTACGTTAAACCCGAGTCGGCACAGGTATGTATGCTTTTGTCATGACGTTGCCGAGTCCGCTTTTTGTGAGCGGAAATAACAATGCACCGACAGAACAGGGTCGGCATATATCCGGCTCTGCCTGATTGGATAAACGGTATTCCCGCCGTTAAGGGAAAAAATCGAATTCAGAATTAAAGAAGGAGAGACCGAAAATGAGAAAAAGAGATGGCAAAAAAGGTTTTACCATTGTTGAGCTTGTTATCGTGATCGCCGTTATCGCGGTTCTCGCGG
>JBJDZF010000232.1:0-15079 GCA_051867855.1 Eubacteriales bacterium | reverse complement strand
AAAGCTTGCGGAGGTCATTGAGCCTTCAAGGTAGTTTTCAAGCAGTCCGTTTGCCTGTGCGTTCTTGTCCGCCGCGATCGCTTCAAACGCCTCTTTTGTAAACTTTCCGTCGGAGATAAGCGCTTCTATTGCGGCTTTCGCATCATCCTCGGAGGAGAAAGACATATACAGAACATTCTTCGACACCGTAGTATCACGGTAGCGCGCCTTCTTAATCATGTAAACTGTAGCGCTGAAGGAACCGTTCTCGCTTGTAAGCTCCTCGCCGTCCTCTGCACCGTCACCGTCGTAAAGGGTCTTGATGTCGTTTGCAGCTATTCCGTCACCGAATGCCCACTCGGAAAACTCATCATCCTCTTCATAAGCAGCCTTCTCGTATATGTAAGTGCTCTTGTCGCTCAAAAGGCTGTCGAATACGCTCTCCTTTATCTCTTCAAGCACACCCGCCAGAATTTCCGTCACGCTCTGACCGTATGCCGTAAATGCGCCATCCTCTTCGGAGACATCGTCGGAGGTTTCCTCGGCTCCGTCAAGCATCTCTGCGACGAGCTTATCCACCATGCCCGCCTTTATTGCCGCAAGCGCTTCTTCCGAGGGCTTATCGGCGTCCTCTATATCGGCATCACCGTATTCATCTTCAAAATGCTCGTTTGCGAGCTTTTCAAACAGTGCTTTCTCGAAATCGTCAATATTTGCCGCTCCCTCGAATACAGCAAGCTCTGCCTTTGCCTCGTCGATCTTTTCCTTGTACTTTGCAAGGACCTCAGACTCTCTCTCCTTGAGCATATCATCGGTGTAATCTTTGCCGAGAACCTCCTCGCAGACGTCCTCGTATGATACCTTCACGGTATAGCGGTCGTAATCCGTCATGTCGTAATCGAGCTTGTTGTCGCCGTACTCGGCATTGATCTGCTCATCGGTGATCTTGCTCTCAAGTTCTTCCTCGATACTCTCTATGCACTTGGAAGCCAGAGCCGAAAGCTCCATCGCCTTACGGATATCCTTTTCCTTGATCCCCTCTCCGTACATCGCGGAGATATAGGAATTTTTCGTGTAACCGTAAAGGCTTGCGTTTGACTCGAGTGAGTCGAGCGCCTCTTCGATCTCGGCATAATCATCATCGTCAAGCTTTATGCCTCTCTCATCCGCTTCCTCACAGTATATGAGTATCTGCTCGCACTGCTTTTGCGTAAGATTCATGAAATAATCAAACCACGTACCGTCAAACGCGCCGAGATACATGGTCTCATACCCGTAGCCTGCACTTGTATCGCCGAATTTCTGATCCTTGAGAGACTTGCTCGTGTCAAGGCTGAAATATGACAGATAGCTCGAATATGTAGAGTAGAACGACTGATACTGCGTCTGGTAATAATATTGCATCATGTTACCGTTGATGGTATAATCGTCGCTGTACATTGCGCGCCTGAGCCTCATGATCGTTCCGTTAGACGAAAGCATTCCAAAAACGACCGTAAGCAATACGATAAGTGCAACCACGGCTGCTACCACCGAACCGAGCCATGCGGGCGCCTTTTTCTTTTTATTGCGGGACAGCGGTCTGCTGACAATATCCTCCGCACGCTGTGTTCTTATTCTGTTTGACTTCCCCATACAGGATTCCACCTTTTAAACATATTTTTTCAAATGCCCCCGACGCACGGTACAAAACTTCAGATCGCCGGGATTATCCGGTAAAATGCCGCACGTATGTGCAAAAAACAGAGCGTACGGCAATCACCTGAAACATTATACAATTATTGAGTGATTATTTTTTGAAGAAAATATGAACATTTTCTAAATTAAATAATCCGAGAAGAAAAAAACTCAATTTTTTTGTCGAAAAGCGTTAAAGATTCATAATAACCGGCAATACCATAGGCTTTCGCTTTGTTTTTGAATATAAGAATTTCGAAAGGTCATCCTTGACATTTGCCTTAAGCTCCATGCGGTCTACCGCATCTCCCTTCATAAGGCAGCGGTTTATCGCGTCGGCGGCTATCTGTCTGACCTCGTCCATCAGCTCCTCGGACTCTCTTACGTAGACAAATCCGCGCGATACGACGTCGGGACCCGAGAGAAGGAGCCGTGCCTCGATATCGACGGAGGCAACCACGACGATAAGTCCGTCCTGCGCCAGATGCCGCCTGTCCCGCAGGACAATGTTTCCGACATCTCCTACGCCGTAGCCGTCCACAAGTACCTTGCCGGACGGAACGGTACCGGCAAATCTCGCTCCCTTGCTGTCAATTTCAAGCACTTTTCCTATGTCGGAGATAAATATTTTGCTTTCGTCCATTCCCATATCGAGCGCCAACTCTTTGTTAGCCGCAAGATGCCGATACTCCCCGTGAACGGGCATAAAATATTTGGGCCTTGTAAGCGCCTGGAACAGTTTGAGCTCCTCACGGCAGGCGTGTCCGGAAACGTGAACCTCCACTACCGCGTCGTGAAGCACGCTGACTCCGTTTTTCGTCAGCTCGTTTATTATCCTTCCGACCAGCTTTTCGTTGCCGGGTATTGCGCTTGAGGAAAGGACAACGAGGTCGTTCCGTCCGAGAGTCACCTGTGAGTGATCCGCGAACGCCATTCTGTAAAGTGCCGACATCGGCTCGCCCTGACTTCCCGTAGTTATGAGCGTCAGCTCCTCAGGCTTGAATCTCTTTATATCGTTGATATCGATCAGCACGCCTTTGGGAACATTCATATATCCGAGCTCGACCGCCGCCCCCACGATATTGAGCATACTGCGCCCCGTAACGGCAACCTTTCTGCCGTGCTTGGCGCTTATGTCTATTATCTGCTGGACCCTGTGGACATTTGAGGAAAACGTGGCGATGACTATACGCTTGTCTGCGTTTGCCGTGAAGATATATTCAAGCGAATTGCCCACCTTTTTTTCCGAAGGGGTAAAGCCTGCGCGCTCGGCATTAGTGGACTCGCACATCAGCAGAAGCACGCCTTTTTTGCCAAGCTCCCCGAGTCTTGTGATATTCATCATTTCGCCGTCGATCGGCGTAATGTCAAGCTTGAAATCTCCGGAATGAATTACCGTTCCGAGAGGCGTCGTAATGGCGAGACAGCAGGCGTCGGCAATCGAATGATTCACGTGGATAAACTCGACACTTAAATTCCCCAGTTTTACTACGTCCCCTGCTGCGACGCAATTCAGATTCGGCTCGTTTGGCAGAATGTGCTCCTCAAGCTTGTTGCGTATGATACCCAGTGTGAGCTTGGTACCGTATATGGGCGGATTTATCTGCCGCAAAACGTACGGTATCGCTCCTATATGGTCCTCGTGCCCGTGGGTGAGCACAATTCCCCTGATTTTATCCTTATTTGCCTCGAGATATGAAATATCCGGTATAACAAGGTCGACTCCGAGCATATCTTCATCCGGAAATCCCAGCCCGCAGTCTATGATTATGATGTCGTTCGCATACTCGAGCACGGTAAGGTTTTTACCTATCTCGTTAAGTCCCCCCAAAGGGATTATGCGAAGCTTGCCTTTTTCTTTTTTCGGCATAATTTCTCCTGTTCTTTATTTTTGTTTTCACCGGGTCGCACCCGGATTTCTTTTTTCACGTGCGGATGACCGCGTCACCGCCGAAAAGAGCTGCAATACAAAGCCGGACCCGTAACTGCCGGAAAATGTTCCGTCCTGCTCCCGAAACGCGCGCAAAGCAAAACAGGGCAAACCTACCCGACGCAACAGCGCCGGGCACAGAAAGGTTCCCGCATATACAAAAAGGTCATGCTTTCCCGACGTGAATCACAGCCCCGCTCCCTGTGATCCGGTATCGGAAAAAACGATATATATCTTTTTACAGTACCGGTCTTTGCCATGCGCTCACGACCGCGGCATGGCACCCGTCTCTGCATTACGAACAACTCTGTTGTTTCATTATACCACATATTGCATACAAAGTCAACCGATAAGCCAACCAAATACCGCGAATATCTTAAAAAATCGAGCTGAAAATCCATATTACCGCCATCAGCGCGCCACCGGAGAGCGACCCGGCAAGAAACGCAAGGATACGGTGCCCGGAAAAAATACGTCTTTCACGCTTCCGTTTACCCGATGTGCCGCAAGCCTCCGCGATGATCCTGTTTGCCTCCGCTATCATATCTCCCTCGCCGGCATCCTCGTTTGCTGTGGTACGCAGCACAAAATATGCCGTTTCGAACATACGGCTCTTTGACGTTCTTACCATAATCATCTGTCTTTGAGTTCCCCTTATCATTTCTTTGAACATTCCTTTCCCGTCCGTACGAGCCCCGATCCCCAACGCACCGTGCGATCGGGCTTCAGGGTTATTTATCCATTTATTGATTTAATTTCATTCAATGCTATTATATCCCCATTATGCCGTCTTAAACCAAATACGGCAAATCAAACAGGAAAAAAATATGCAGAAAAGCATTACAAGTGTGGCGCAGGGTATGGCGTAGCGGCTCTTTTTTACCCCGACGGAAGAAAAATATACGGTAATGACGTACAGCATGGTGTCCGAGCTTCCCATTATGACGGAGGCGCACAGCGCGACATAGCTGTCCGCACCGTAATTCTCAAGCAGTGAGGAATACGCCGCGGTCGACGCACTGCCGGAGAACGGGCGCGTCATGAGCAGCGGCAGCAACTCCGACGGAATCCCGAGAAATGACGCCGCAGGTGCAAGCAATCCCGATAACGTGTCAAGTGCGCCCGAAGCTTTGAGCATATTTACACCCACCATCAGCGCCACGAGAGTGGGCAACAGACGCACCGCCGTAGAAAGTCCGTCCTTCGCCCCCTCAACAAAGCTGTCGAAATAAGGATATTTTCCGAAGAGCATCAGCAGTCCAACAATGCATACTATAACGGGAACGGCAAGCGATGCTATGTATTCAGCCATCGCCCTTACCCGTCAGCCCCGCCCTCATCGCCACACGCTTTGCGTTCTTTCCCGAATTATATCCGACAGAATGCGGCGGTATGTCCGCGCCGCGTGCCGTACAGCACTCCTGTCCGTTTCCCCGGATTTTTGAGCCACAAACCGTACTGCGCTTCTGCCCGTCTCCCCGGATTTTTACGCTGCGTCCTTTCTTCCCCGTTTTGCAAATTCTCATACCACGGCACAGAAGCAACGCAAGAGTGCTCGTGGCGAACGAACATATCCAGATGGGTACGACCACCGAGAACGGATTAGACGACCCTGCGGCACGCCGCAGAGTCAGTATCGTGGTGGGCACAAGACTTATGCTCGCCGTGTTGAGCACCGCAAGTGTTATCATATCCCCACTCGCCGTACCCGGATCCGGGTTATTCTTCTGAAGCTTATCCATAGCGGAAAGTGCCAGCGGGGTTGCGGCATTTCCAATACCTAACAGATTCGCGCTGATATTCGCGGCTATTTCCCCGCACCCCTCTCCGCTCTTCACCGCGTCGGGGAAAAACAGCGCGAGCAACGGTTTCATCACGCGGGACAGCTTTCCGATAACGCCCGCACGCTCGAGCACGCGCATGACCCCGCACCACAGACACATCATGCCGCAGAGCGATATGGTGAGCGTAACCGCACCCGATGCCCCGTCGAGCACTGCGTTGCCGAGTTCCGCAGCCCTTGACGTCGCTATCCCGAACACAAGCGATACGGCACAGATCATTCCGAATATTTTTCCGAGCATATTCTTACGCCTCCCGTAAAGCATTTGTTCTTTTTTGGGGTATATGCCCCGAAAAAGCTCGATTTTTCGCAAGCATATCCGCACGTTGTAGACAAAAAACGTCCCATTTGTAAACAATCCATTAATTTCCATTCTTGTATTGACAAATATCGCACAGAGGGTATATAATATTAGCGCCATAAAATGTGACATTATCCATTCTTTTTCAATACATGGCGACAACAGTCATCAAACGGTCAAAACAAATTAATACGATTATGGGGTAATCGGGAAGGAAGGAACAAAAAATGAAATCAACCGGAGTAGTGCGCAAGGTTGACGAACTTGGCAGAATAGTTCTCCCAATTGAAATCCGCAAAACGATGGACATTAAGGTCAAGGATGCAGTCGAAATTTTCACGGATGAAGACAGAATAGTGCTTCAGAAGTATCACCCGGCGTGCATCTTCTGTAACAACGCGGACAACATCGTTTATTTCAACGGAAAACGTGTGTGTGCCGAGTGCGTCGAGAAAATCAAAGCACAGCTTTGATCTCCAACCACAGCTTTGAGTCGGCGTAAAACAGCGACCCGATTTAATTTTATTTGTATTTTGTCCAGGGTATACATAAAACCCGGCGTCTGCGGAAATTTTTTAAAAAATTCCGAAGACGCCGGGTTTTGATAAAAAGAGCCGCCGCAAATCTTACATGGGATTGCGGCGGTTCTTTTCGTTCCTGATACGCCGAAAAACATTTTCAGAGTTCATCTATAATATGTGCCAGCACGTCCTCCGAGGCGGCGACGGTGACGCGGTCTGCCTCCTTCTTCAGCTCCTCGGATCCGTTTCCAACCGCATATCCTATATCCGCCGCACGTATCATGCTTATATCGTTCTCATAGTCCCCCACGCACACCAGCAGCTCCGCCCCAAGTCTGCGTTTGAGCCAAAGCGCGGCGTTCCCCTTTGTAGCCTCCCTGCTCTGCACCTCGATCCCGCGCACCCAGCTCCGCGTGACCGAAAGTCCGTCCCCCGCCGCGGTACACAAGCGCTCTTTGAGATTATTTGCCGCATCCGCTCCCGGCACCGAATAGAAAATCACCTTATAAAGAGGCGTTCTGCCGTCGGGGATCCGCAAGTCGTTTCCGGCTCCGGGCTTTACATCACAACTTCCGTCACGATAGTAAAGGCAATACGAGTCCATCCCGTCGTTGTCTCTTATCATTCCCGCCAGCGTTCCCATGAATTTTTCGGGAATAAAATGCTCGTCGCAGATCTTACGCTCCACGGGATCGTAAATCAGCGCACCGTTCATTGCAATTATCGGCGTGGTGAATTTTATCCCTGCTGCCATTTCCTGCGCTGATGAGGGATATCTTCCCGTCGCCAGAGTAAATCTGCCGCCGTTGGCGCAAAAATATTTTATCGCAAGTAAATTGTTTTCGGATATTTTACCCGAACAGTAAATGGTGCCGTCAAAATCGGAGCAAATCAAAACTCCGGAGTATTTTCCCATATCCGCCACCTCCATGAAACCTGAATTATTCTATACGATTTGAGCGGCATATGTGTTATCTATATATTAATGAATTGTTTTCAAATGGTTAATTATAATCATCCGGTTATCTTGTGTGCTTCCACCGTATAGTGGGATAGCGCCATGAGCAGTGCGCGCTTTTTCATACGGAAGCCGCTGCTTCGGGATATTCCGAGAAGCTCGGCGCACCGTTCTATCCTCTCGCCCTTTATGTAGTGGTAATAAAGCAACAGCTTTTCGTCGCAGTTCTCAAGTCCCATTATAAAATGCCGGACCTCAAACATCCGCGCACGTGCCAGCGGCGCTTCTCCAATCGATTCGTAATCTCCCGTATCGGCGGTGCACATCTCTCGTTCATATCTGTCGAGTCTGAGCAATTTCTTGTTCAGAGCGTAACTTTTCAAATAATTTTCCACCACGGCAATATTTTCCGTCATTTCCCTTTCTTCACTCAATCGCACTACCCCCTTGTGGCATTTTTTCTGTCAGATTTTATTCACAGTACGGTTTTCCGTACTGTGAATAAATATTTTTGCAAGCACAAATAACCTTTACAAACTTGACAAATTCAATATATTGTTATATAATATAACCACAAGGATATTATATCGGATTTCCGAAGCAAAGTCAATATATTAATACGGATTTCCGAATGTTTGTAAAAAAACGTCATAGAGGTGTCCAAATGTATTACCAATGCTTGGAAAATTTATTGAAAATCAACAATATGTCGGTATATAGACTTTCAAAGGAAACCTCCATCTCGGCATCCACATTCACGGACTGGAAAAATGGGCGTTCCGTCCCCAAGGCGGATAAGCTCAAAATACTCGCGGACTATTTCAATGTGGATATAGATTACTTTTTTTCGCCCCCGCCCGAGGCAGCGGATGAGCGAAACACCGCCGCAGGCAAAAAGCGCGCGACGATGATCCCGATCATAGGAGAAATACGTGCGGGAAGTCCGATAATAACAAACGAGACGCTGTTGGGCTACGAGAGCGCGGACGTTTACGATTCCGACGATTTCTTTTATCTGAAGATCTGCGGCGACAGCATGAAGGACATAGGCATGGTGGACGGCTCGATCGTTCTTTTTCACAAGCAGCAGTTTGCGGAAAACGGCGACATCGTCGCCTGTCTCGTGGACGGTGAGAGTGCTACGGTCAAAAGATTCCGCAAGGAGAAGAAGAATATCTTCCTCATGCCCGAAAACGACGAATATTCGCCCATTCACCTCACCACCGAAAACTTCGAAACAGGCGAGGCGCGGATCCTCGGCGTCGCTCTGGAAATAAAAATAAAATTGTGATACTGTGTTTTTGCGGGGGGAGAACTTTTTGAAAGAAGCTCTCCCCCGCGCCCCTCTTTCAAGAACTTCGGGCAGGAAAGATATAACAGATCAGAAGCTTTTGAAAGAGGTTCGGGGGAAACTTTTCACAGAAAAGCTTCCCCCGAAAGATATTAAATTCAAGACTTAAGCTACGGGATACGAGAAAGTACCGTCAGCGTTCTTAACAAGGATCTTTGCGCCCTCCGGTGCACAATCACCTATCATGACTGTAATGTCGTAATCACCGTTGGATGTATAAATTTCATACACAACGTGTATATCGGCATCGACATAGTAATAACGGTTCCAATTATTCAGAACGGATCCATTGATAGCCGCCTTGGTCTGCAGGACCTCATCGTAGCTGTTCAGAAGCGCCTCTGCCTTGGTCTTGAGCCCCTTTAATTCATCGCTCAGCTCGGGAACTTCAACATCGGTATAAGAAACCTCAAGCGTAACCTTTGACGAACGGGCAACGGTCTCGCCTTCTTTTGAAACCATCTCGATCTTACCGCTGATCTTTGTGCCGTCGCCGGAAATATCTGCGGTAACCTCTGTGGAGGATGTTGTTTCGTTATCTACCACATTTGCCTTTACAAACGAGAATTTAAGTATCTCGCCGGTTCCGTAGATATTTGCGAGATTGAAGCTCAAGTCAACATTAACGGAGGTGTATGCCTCGGGAGCCACTTCGTCCTCTCCAACACTTATGCCCACAGGAATTCTTACTTTAGCGCTTGCGCTTGCAGACGTAAGAACTCCGTCGGTATATGTGATTCCGGCTCTGACATCAACAGTGGCGCCGACATCTTCGCTTCCGAAGTCGGACACCTCGGCAAGCACCGCGAAGGACGTGGGCAGAGAAGTTTTAGCATCAAGCTCCACATCAACGGATGCCTTGATAGTCTTTCCGATAGTTGCGGAGAGGTCAAGGCTGTCAAATGCGACTTTAACTCCAACGATATTCGCATAATCGTCAACAGCTATTCCGAGATCGAGAGTCACGGAGTTGAGAGCCACGTTTATCTGGGACTTTATCTCCTCTGCCTGTGTCTTCGCTTCCTCTCCGGCGTCAGCGGGAATTATGCTGTCAACAACGGCGGCAACTACACTCTTTATGTAGTCTTTCTTTACATAGTATACGCCATCCTTAAGTTCAAAGTCATCTGCCGTGATCTCGGGCAGCTCAAGTGAAAGCTCACCTGCAGATTCAGGGAGGTCCAGATCCATCCCTGACAGGAGGCTTTCAAGCAGCTCGCTGTTGTGCAGGGTATAAACTTTCCAATCTTCACTCCAATTATTGGCGTTTATAACATTCATCTCGTCGTCGATAAAGTAATATTCCTCATCGCCGTCAGAGTCTTTCTGATAAATAACGCCGTCCTTTATTATCAGAGTGGTCTCGTCGACCTCAGCCTCGGAGCCTTCCTCGGTCGACTCGGCAGTTGCTTTGATCGCAAAGCTGAGAGACTTCAGAAAAGCAGCCATTCCCGCTTTCGGATCGGATTCAAGTTCTTTGTCACCGTTTGCAAGTGTGATAATGCTGTTGACCGCACCGATTGCAGCCTGCTGTTTTTCAGCTTCGGTTGCGGGTGCCTGGGTCGCTGCCTCGGTCTGTGTTACGGAATCACTCGGTTCCTCGGGCGTGTCTTTCTTGCAGGCGCAGAAAAGCATCGCCGCGCAAAGCAAAAGGCAGAGCAAAGACAATATTCTTGTTTTGTTCATAAAAACCTCCAAAATCTACTGTAAAAAATTGCGGCAGTAATAAAATGGAATCTGCCGTTTCTAATATTATAACGGAATTACTTGATTTTGTCAATAACAAAATGACATTTTCTCCGTTCTCAAACTTCACGCATTAAGATCAGTGACGAAAAAGCAGTCAAAAGCCTTGATCTTGTCATTAACGTTTTATATTATGTTCTTCCCCGGGAATGATGATTCCCTTGCTCGCACGGCAAGCTCCGTCCGACTGAAGTATCCCGTTTTTCACGACTGTCGTATATACCACTGAAAAATTCGGGCGGCGTAAGCGCACCCTTTCATTTCGTTTGGCTGTTGACGGATCGCACACGCGATGATATAATATTATTGTATCAAAAGTGCGCCGACCGTGTGCGGCGCCGAAAAAAACGGGTGGTGCGGCAGTATTTTATGGAGATTATAAAGGAAGACGTTTTCCGCAGACAGATAAAAAAGGGCTTTGCCGGGGGCAGCGGATTTCTGCTTTTCGGCGATGAGGACTACCTCAAGCTTCACGCGCTGAACGCCGCGCGCACATCGGTATGCGCCGATGCCTCTCTCTCTTTTTTCAACGATATACGTCTTGACACGCTTGATTTCACCCCTGCGGCGCTCCTCGAGGCGCTCACCCCGCTGCCGATGATGAGCGACAGAAAGATCGTGAGCGTGAGCGGACTGAATTTCAATGCGCTGAAACCGAGCGACATCGACGCGCTGTGCGAGGTGCTGGGCACGCTCCGTGAGCTTGATTTCAACGTGCTTATAATATCGGTTCCCGCAGGCGGCATAGACGAGGGATATCTCCCGAAGCGCCCATCGGCGCTTCTTACAAAGCTCTCGGAATATCTCACGCCCGTCCGCTTTGAGAACGTCACCCCCGGCAGACTTACGGCATGGTGTGAAAAGCACTTCGAGCATAACGGCGCGGAGTGCTCCGACGATGTATGCCGTGTACTGATAGAACGTTGCGGCACTTCAATGTTCACGCTTGCCTCGGAAATTGACAAGCTCTCCTTCTACGTACTTGCAAACGGCAGAACAAAGGTGAGCGCAGATGACGTCGACCGGGTAACTCCCGCAAGCATTGAGGCAGACGGGTTTGCACTTGCCAATGCCGTTCTGGACGGTAAGAGCGAGGACGCGCTGAATGCCCTTGCGGTTATGAAATTCAATCGAACAGAGCCGGTATCCGTCCTCTCGGAGATATCAAGGGTCGTCTGCGACCTCAATCTGGTGAAATCTCTGCTTTCCGAGGGAAACACGACGCCGGAGATAGCCAAAGCGCTGAAAATGAACGAATACAAGGCTAAAATATATGTATCCGCCGCATCCGTTAAAAGCGCGGAGCGGCTGGAAAGAGCACTTGTGCTCTGCTCTGCCTCCGACAGCGAGCTTAAGCTCTCTGCCTCGGGATATACCGCGCTTGAGAAATTGCTCTGCTCTCTCTGACCCGCGACGCGGTTGATATGATATCCATATTATGGATACTTTGTGCAAAAGGGAGATTTTGAATTATTTTGCCCGCCCCCCTTGACAGCCTTGTCCCGACTTTTCCACAATCAAGAAAGAAAAATTCCCCTGCTTTGTTTGTTGCAAAACAGGGGTTTTCCACAATATCAACAGAGTTTTCCACAGGTTTGAGGAAAAGTACACACCCAAGAAAAATGTCGAATGAAAAATCGGCGCTATATGAATAATACACAAAAACAGTTCATACCGATGTATTTTGACGTGATTTGCGGCAGGCGGATCTTACGACATACCCGGCGTCGATAATGCTCCCCACCGCCTCGGACGCGGCAATAAGTCCCGCCACCGACGGCACAAACGCGAGACTTCCGGGAACCTGACGCTTTTGCTGCCCCTCGGGCGCGCTCAACGCCCGGGGCTTTTTGGCTTCCTCGGTCGAATACACCACCGGCATATGCAATATTCCGTATTTTTTAAGCTCCCGACGCATCACACGCGCGAGCGGACAGACGCTTGTCTTTGAGAGGTCTGTAACGGCAAACGCAGTCGGGTCGGTCTTGTTTCCGGCACCCATACAACTGATGTACGGCGTTTTCTCCTGCTGTGCACGCACCGCTATCGCGATTTTTCCCGACACCGTATCAATGGCGTCAATAACATAATCGTACGCGCTAAAATCGAATTTGTCTATCGTTTGGGGCAGTACAAATTCTGCATATTTGTTTACCTTTATGTCGGGGTTAATGTCACAGAGCCGCTCGGCTACCACGTCCACCTTATACCTGCCTACGGTGCTTGTCAGCGCGCAGAGCTGTCTGTTTATATTGGTGAGACTCACAACGTCGTTGTCTATGATGTCTATCTCACCCACACCGCACCGTGCGAGCGCTTCGGCGGCGTAGCTTCCGACGCCACCGACGCCGAAGAGCGCGACACGTGCCGCCGCCAGTTTTTTCACGTTTTCCTCACCTATGAGCAATTCTTCTCTTTCAAATCTCGATTCCATACCATAACCAACTTAAATATCGATCTTACCCCCGTCCCCGGGAAATCAAGCCTCGTTTTTTAACGAAATTTTACGGATTTTTGGAAAATTCCGAAGCAAAAGCCGAAAATCCGCGCGGCGCGTTTTTTTATTTTTGAGCGATCCTTCTTATCTCTGTGCCCGGTGCCGTATGCTTTACGTATGCTTCTATCACGCGCGCCGCCTCATCTCTTCCCTCCACGGTAAAGATAAAATGCTCGCCCGAAACTCCGTTCGCCTTAAGGCTGTCGGCTCTGTCCGCCATGTACACCGGAACGCTGTTGAGTATAACGTTCCGGTGCTTCCACACGCGGAGCACGGGAAATCCCACGCCACGCCTGTCCGTCAGGCGCACGGCATTGCCTTTGCAGCTGCGGCAGTCCGATATCTCCGAGGCAAGGCACTTTTCCGTAGTCATAAGCGGAAGCCGTCCGTAAACCACTGCAAGACTTCTGCCTCCGATATCGCGTAGCTTCGGCAGGGAAAGCTCGGGAGAAAGAACAATGTCTTTAAGTCCAAGCTTTTCCGCCTGCGCCGCCGAGTGAGAGTTTGTGATATTCAGCCTGAAATCTCCGTGAGGCACAAGTCCCGCGTCAAGAGCAAGAGAAATATGACCTATATTTCCGACCAGCGCGTGCTTTGCCCCCTTTTTTACCGCAACACGGAGCATCTCGCGCACCTCGTCCGCCTCGCTGTCAAACACGACCGGCGGCATTGCGACTCCGTCACACCTTCCGTCATAAGACTCAAGCGGGGTGTAGATCAGGTCGAAAAATCCGTACGCCGAATCGGGTATGCTTTCCGGCAAATAAAACATCGCGGTACGCCGTCGGTATTCACCATTTTGCGAAGCGAAAGACGGAATGTCAAGGGCAACGAGATCCGCCTCCGAACGCGTGTTCCGCGAAAGCGCGGACACTGCCGCACGGCGCAGAGCATTTACGGCGGAGACGGGCATTATAAGTCCGTCGTCAAGCTCCACATCGACGCTCTTCGCCGTGTACGGAGTTCCGCCGAGCTTTGAAATATTAGCCGCGACCGATGCGGCATCGAGCGGACGGTTTATCGCCTCTTCGGGCACTGCCCCGAAAACCGTCACATTATGAGGCATAATACATAGACTTGACGGTCTGCCGCGCTTTATCGAAAGCTTCATCGATATCGGAACTCTGCGTTTAAGCCCCACGAACGGCTCGAGTCGCGCGCTGGAGCGCTTGTCGTTCTCGGAGCGCACGCCGAGCATATCACTGCCGACCTTTTTCGTATAATACGCATCGGTAAATCCCCCGCGCGAAAATATCTCCGAAAGGTGTCTCATTTCATCGTCCGTAGCACCTCTGTGCTCGTCGATAAGAGTGCGCCAGACCCGCGTCACGTCCCTGACGTACTCGGGGGACTTCATTCTTCCCTCTATCTTGAAGGACGCAACTCCCATGTCAATAAGCTCTGCGGCATAGCGTGCAAGACTCAGATCCTTCGGCGAGAGCGGATATTCGTTTCTGCCCTTCGGCACTCTGTACGGCAGTCTGCACGGCTGTGCGCACTCTCCGCGGTTTCCGCTGCGCCCGCCGACCATCGACGAGAAAAGACACCCGCCCGACTGCGACATACACAGAGCGCCGTGTACAAACACCTCCGCCTCAATGGGCGATTTTTCCGTAAACCGCCGCAGATCCGTGCGCGACATTTCCCTTGCGCACACCATTCTCGTAAACCCGAGCTCCGCGAGCTTTTGCGCCGCCCCGATATTGTGGCATGCGAGCTGTGTACTTGCGTGCAAAGGCAACTCCGGCATCCGACGCCGAAGTAACGCCGCCCCACCGAGGTCGGCAACGATAAGTGCGTCGGCGCCGCCGAGGTACGCACTCTCCGCCGCTCTTAAAAATTCATCGGTCTCCCTGTCGAATATCAGCGTGTTGAGCGTAATATAAACTTTTACCCCGTAGGCGTGTGCGCGGTCAATGTCCGCGGCAATGTCTGCGGGGGTAAAATTACGGGCGTTTATCCTTGCGTTGAAGGAAGGAAGCCCGAGATATACGGCGTCGGCTCCCGCCTCGATCGCGGCGTCAAGCGCCTCCGGAGAACCGGCGGGAGACAACAGTTCGGGTCTTGTTCTCATGGTTTCAGCCATTCTTTTTGGCACCGAGCTCCTCGTGAAGCTGTGAGTTCTCCTGCTGAAGCTCCTCCATTGCGGCCTCCGTGAGAGCGAGCTTTGTCTCGAGAGACTTTATCTTCCGCTGCGCCTTTATCTTATCGGAGCAGTAATCAAGCGCGCAAAGAAGAGCCGCCTCACTCTTTGAACACCGCTTGCTCTTCAGCGT
>JBJDZF010000231.1:0-3462 GCA_051867855.1 Eubacteriales bacterium | reverse complement strand
CAAAGAGGAAAAGGACAAAACAGCGGAATTTCTGCTGACGCATCCTGTCAGCCGCATCAAAATTATTACCGAAAAGCTGATTGCCGTACTTATTCAGATCACGGCTATGAATTTAATTATATACGCTCTTGCTGTCGGTTCAATTGCCGTTATCGGTGAGAAAATCCCTTGGAAGGAGCTCTCGCTGATGCACCTCGCATATTATCTGCTCCAGATCGAGCTGGCAGGAATTTGCTTCGGTATTTCGGCTTTTCTTCACAAAGGGAGCGTGGGCGTCGGACTCGGAATTGCAGTGATGATGTATTTCCTTAATTTGATTGCCAACATTGCAGACATCGCAGAGTTTCTGAAGTACATCACTCCGTTCGGATATTGTGAAGGAGCAGACATTGTATCAAACGGAAGCCTTGACGGACTAATGGTGACAGTCGGCATGATATTGTGTATCGTCGGGATCATTTCAGCCTATTTGAAATATACAAAGAAAGATATTCACTCATAGTCATCGGCAAATACTGCGGCTTGTTCAGACCTATAAGGGCTTATTGATGTCGGAGCTGAAAGCTCAACGAAAGGGTGGCAACCGCAAGCAGACCCAAAAGGGCGAACTCTGAGAAAAAACTCAAAGTTCGCCCTTGAAAATTTGCTGCCGGTCCGATTACGCTCTTCGGGTCCAACAAGAAAAGATGCTTCAGTTTTCAGGAGCAAACAGCTTAAAAGCCGCTTCGGACATAACGAAAATGTCTTTTTCCCCACATAGCTTTCCTTTCTTGGCTGAAACCCATATCCCTTCGTCAAGTCCAACAATCATACCGGGTTTACCTTTGATCACCACAATAACAATTTCATCCGGCTTTCGTTCAGGCTTGACAAGTACGGTTTTAACAATGGACGGCGTACACATCCCGCCCATCATATAATGTTGCTCCCGGTAAATTGTGCCGTCAACTTCACAGTAAATACGGGTTGCTTTGGTCGCCGCTTCTTTGGTGGTATAAACAACATATTTTTGTCCATTGAGATTGAAACCGATCTTTTTGATGCTTTCGCTCTCTTCAATAAGATATCCAAACGTGCGACTATAATTGTATATCGACAAAGAAGATTCATTCGAGCATTTCATAATGTCGCCGACATCACAAGAAAGTGCCGCGCATATTCTGGCAATGGTATCGGTTGTCACTGTTTCGTTCTTCGCAAGCTTAGCAATTATACGAGAGCTCAATCCTGTAAGTTCCATCAGGTCAGATTTTGAAATACTTTTCTCCACCAATAGCTTCCAAAGATTTGAATAATCAATATACATACTTTCACCATCCCTTTTGATATTTATCATAGCATAAAATTTATTAAATGTCAATATATTTTTACTATAGTAAATATTATCTTGCAAGGAAAGGCTTCCTTTCAGTTCGGTCAAACACAAAGAAAGGAAAACGCGTAAGCGCGTTGCGAAAACTTTCATCAAACTGACGAAAGCTCTTGCTTTGGTCTAAAGCCTGTAAAAAACCGGAAGATCTCGGTTTTTCCTCCGGCATCTTTTAAGACCGGAACACTTGGCACGTATTTGCAAAATAGATACCTAATCATTTTGAATCTCGGTGCACTCGTATTTGCCGGGGATTATCTCTGCAAATCCAAAAAAGAATTTTCTCATATCATCGAATATTGCATCCTCGGCTGAAAAGTAAATATATGAATGCTTTTCGCTTCCATATGCAGAACGCTCGTAGAAAATATAATTGCCGACGGGAAGACCAAGTCCGCATATGGGCGGTTTTATATGTTCGATTTTTCTGTTTTCTTTTGCAAAACTCACGTTGTCAAATATCAATCCGAGATGATTCACGCCATAAGGTCGAGGTATTTTTGTAACAATCTCGTGAATGATTGAATAATCAATCACTCCTCTTTGCAAGTAGTCTATCTCGGAAAAGTTACTTATTGAAAGTTCTTCGTCAATATAACCTTCACCTTTGTCCTTTACGATATGTTGAAAGAACTGTACGAGCGCGGAATATTTTTTGCAAATACTTAGTATAGCATTTTTCGTTCTGTTAGAATGAACTTTTTCCTTAAATTTACATTCAACGAGTGAAACGTCTGCCTTGAAAAGGCAGTTTTGATACTGCGCGGAGTATTTTTGCATTAAACTTTCCATCGCCATCAAAGCTTCGGAAGGTTGAACGGATTTATTTAACCTGTATGTTATAATACTATATTTCTTCAATGCTCCACCACCCTTCTGGGTTTATAATAGCATATTTTTCGAGATTTTTCAATATATTGCCGATAGTATTCCAATATCCTTCTATTTGTACCGTCATACTCATCATTTTTGTTTTGAATTACATTACTTTTTTTATTTTTCCTCTTGACTTTTATTAGCAGGTCTGTAATAATTAAAAAGTCTCTTATTCGTCCCGTCAAGCTCATCGATCTTATTCAGAATGATGAAATATGCGCGGTCGATCACCTTTTTGGCGTATTCTTCGTAGTCGTCCTTCGGCGGCTCTTACAGAAAGCTTTGTCGCACGAGGACGAGGGCGTTTTTTACTCGACAATAGTGCTTGATCTCGTATTCCATATAAAAACTCCCTTTTGGTTTGTGGTAAACACCATTATACCGAAAGGAAGGAGAAAGGCAAGATAAGTTTTTGAAAATTATTTGTTATCAATTTTCTTTTCAATCGTAATACAAGATGATGTGAGCATTCTTTGAACCCTGCCGCAGAGGTTGCGGTAGGTTTTGAAAGTCTGCTCGTCGATCACTTTTATATTAAAGAGTAATTTGAGCCAAGACTCTGTTTCCGCACACTCTTTTCGTGCAATCTTGAATTTTGAGAGCATATCGGCAAGGCTTTGTGGATACTGCGCCTCGGTGATATTGGCAAATACGCTTGATGAGGATTTGCGAAGCTGAAAAACAGTATTAGAATTGCCACTTATAGACTTACAGAGTAGTTCGCACTTTGTTGCAAGCTCTTCGGAATATTCAAGCAGTAAGTTTTTAGCCATAGCGTCCTCCTTTCGCGTCCTTCGTATCCAAATCACGCCGAAGGCGTGCATGAAATCCGCCGCAGGCGGTATGTAATTGCGACGAAGTCGCGTATGTAATCACGGCAACGCCGTGTATGCTATCAATCCGAAGGATTACGGAGGGAATACACGCTAACGCGTGATGCCATACTGCGCAGGGCGCAGATTACATACACGCCCAAAGGGCGTGATTACATGCCAATCCTTCGGATTGAATAAAAAATTCCGAAAGCATCAGCTTTCGGAATTTTTTGGAGGCGCCACCCGGAATCGGACCGGGGATAAAGGTTTTGCAGACCTCTGCCTTACCGCTTGGCTATGGCGCCGTAAAAATTACGGGCACGATTCACTTTTTCGTACCCGTTTTTTTGGAGCGGATTACGGGGCTCGAACCCGCCACCTCGACCTTGGCAAGGTCGCGCT
>JBJDZF010000230.1:0-3479 GCA_051867855.1 Eubacteriales bacterium | reverse complement strand
TGGGTCCCATTTTGAGAGCAATTTGGGCGTGAAAAAGATGTACTTCACTAAAAGACGTGCAAAACTTTCACGCTTATCCTCCTCACAGCTCTTCGATAACCCGCACGCTCTCTATCTCTGCGATAGAGGTCATTATAACGGTGTGAGGCTTCTTTTTCGGCAACTGAAGCGAAAAAATTGCGCTCGGGTGATACCCGACCTCGGAGGATCTGTCCTTTGATATCTCAATATCGAATATTCTTACCTCCTGCTCCTTCAGTCTCTCCACTATATGCGCTATGTCATCCGTGAATTCGTATTCCACATACAGATTGACGTTGCGGGAACGCGAAAGGATGAAATTCTCAAGCCTTGAGAACACGATTATGGTCATAAGTATAAATACACTGCCGACAAGCGCTCCTATGTAAAAGCCGGCACCGATAGCAAGCCCCATGCAGGCTGATGCCCACAGTCCCGCGGCGGTCGTAAGCCCCTTGACCTGCTGTCTGCCTGTTATTATTATCGTCCCGGCACCGAGAAAACCTATACCGTTTATTACCTGCGCTCCGAAGCGCGAAATGTCGGTTTTTGCCGAATCCGTGCTTTCAAGCGACCACACTCCCGTAATCATTGCGGAAAGATATATGCTCAAAATGATGGTCAGCGCCGCGCCCATACATACGAGCATATGTGTTCGGAAGCCTGCCGGTCTGTGTTTTCTTCCTCTCTCGATTCCTATTATACCGCCGCACACAACGGCAGAGAGCAGTCTGCACAGAACATCCCAAAAGGAAAGCTCGACAACACCCTGCATTTTTCTCCTCCAATCTTAACAATACCGAATTTTCACGCGGAAAATACAGCAACATCCGTATGTGTTATCGGTCATACTGCCCTGTGCGCAAAATGCAGAGGGCGCATAAAAAATTGTTAATATTATAACACATACGGATTTATGTTGCAAGGAATTTTTTAAAATTATACGATTTGCAGAAATCTTCGTCATTTGTGACAAAGCTACTGTCCGAGCGTCACTCCGTAGGTCAGGTACTGCCCCGAACGGTATACGGTAACGTCAACGCTCTCACCGGGGTCGTATTTGTTTATTATCTCTCCGAGTCCCGACATTCCGGTTACCGAATCCGCGCCGATCTTCACCACGATATCCCCTTTGCGCAGCTTCAGCGCCGCATCGTATTCATCGGAGATAAAGCCCGTAACTCTTACGCCGTATAGATCGTCGGAGGCAAAGCTCTCACCCTTTATGCCCAACTTCGGCGCACGCACCGCCACAAGCGCTCTCTTTGCATCAGTTATCTCGGTCCCGCTCTTCATATCATCGATTATTCCGCTCGCGGCGTCGGAGGGGATTACAAATCCTATCCCGCTGTAATTATCCCCGAGCTTCATCGTGACGATTCCCACCACGTTGCCGTAGATATCGAAGACCGGTCCCCCGGAATTTCCGGGATTGACAATTACGCTTGTCTGGATGAGCTTCATTTTCTTCTCGAGCAGACCGCTTGTTTTATCGTATATATATACGATTCTGTCGCAATATGAAACGTCTCCGCGTGTAAGGGTACCGGCATAGTCGAGCGAGGCGGGAGTCCCTATGGTGACAAGCTCATCACCGATAACGACAGAGCCGGAGCTGCCGAAGTCGACGCACGGCATATTGCTCGCCTCGATCTTCAGCAGTGCGACATCCGTAAGTCCGTCGGCACCTATGACAGACGCCTCGAAGGAAGCTCCGTCACACGTTATGATCTCCACATTCTCCATATTCTCGACGATATGTGCGGCAGTGGCAATATATCCGTCGGACGAAATCAGAAACCCCGAACCTACACCCTCGAGCGATGACGACGATGAGTGCACCGATACGACGGCGGGAGAACATTTAGCGTATATTTCCTGCGGAGTCAGCGCCCCGCTTGAGGGATCGTATTCACGCACGTATATCACTTTGTCCGAGTCCGCCTTAAGCTCCGACTGACGCTGTGACTGGGCACCGTCGGTTGTCTTGCTCCCCGAATTGTTGACCGTATCGGACATCAGCACTGCGGCAAGGATACCGAAGCTCACAAGGAAAGTCGCACTCATTATGGCGGCGTACACCCATGCCCCGGTTCTGCGCTTTTTTCTTTCCTTTTCGTTTGCCTTTTTCGTACTGTCTGCAAAATTCCAATTAAAAGCATTTGCGCAGTCCTCATCGGCGCTTCTTTCGGGGCGCGAGGGCATATTTTTTTCGGGTGCCGGCATTTCCTGCGGAAGCGACAACGGTATCTCGGCGTGCTCCGGCAGACCGAGATCACCCCGGCTCGGGGCTTCGGGCTCTACAACAGGCGGAGTTTTCGGTTCTTCACCGTCATCCGCACCCGCCACATGAGTTATCGCTTCACCGTCACTATCAGTTATCGCGGTCGTGTCTGTGGTCGGCTTTCCCTCATTGTCAGTTACCGAGGCCGCGTCTGTTACAGATTTTTCGTCATTGTCCGTTTCCGAGGAAGCGTCTGTTATCGATCTCTCCTCGCTGTCCGTTCCCGGGGTCGCGGCGTTCCCCGCCTTTTGGGGGTTATCCGCCACTGCGGTCATGTCGGCTCCCGGTTCCTCGGCATAGCTCTTCTCTTCCTCTGCCGCCGCGTCGTCCTCGGACGCACCGTCGTTTTCTTCTCTGTCCGACCTTGATGCGAAAGACTTGAACTGCTCCTGCTCGTTCTGGTCGGCAAGCTCACCGGCATTATCTGTCAAATGACTCTCCGGATCTGTACGTTCATCTTTTATCATGTACGTTCATCCTTTCAAAATTAGTATATGCTGTTGCCGTTATAAGGATTATTTGTCATCGACCGAAAGATTTATTCCGTTCGTGAGCGGAATACAGCACAGTAATATTCTTCCCTCTCAAACTGTTGCATATTCGCGAACACGACTCGCCATATACCGAAATTCTCTCTGAAGCTGAAGCTTACTGCGCCTTGAGCGTGAATTTGAAAACGCAGTTTTTGCCGTATTCACTTTCAACCCAGATCTCCTCGTTGTGTGCCTCGATTATCGTTTTTGTAATATAAAGTCCGAGTCCTATACCCGTTTTATCGAGTCCGCGGCTCTTGTCGCTCTTATAGAAGCGTTCGAAGACATACGGCAGGTCCTCATCGGCAATACCCTGTCCCTCATTGTACACGCTTACGAGGTATTTTTTGTTTTTAAGGCGTTTTACCGAAATCTTCAGCAGACCGCCCTCTCTCGAAAATTTGACCGCGTTGTCGCAGATATTGTACAGACACTGATAAATCGCATCTCTGTCAGCAATTACTATTATATTCTCATCATCAAGGTCAAATTCCACATCGAGTTTTTTATCGTCTATCTTCTTCTCAAACGAGAAAAGTATCTGACGCGCCATCTCGCAGACATCGAAGGCGCTCATGGTGAATTTTCGCTCTCCCGCCTGAATACGTGAAATGTCGAGCAGTGAAGCTACGAGTCGCGAG
>JBJDZF010000229.1:0-3489 GCA_051867855.1 Eubacteriales bacterium | reverse complement strand
GGGTTGATACAGTATTACAGAAATAAAAAAGAACTCGGAAAGAAAACCGGCTCGCGTGTGTTCGCGGACACAGACGGAGACGGAAACATCGACACGGTTTACGTTGACACGACCGGCGACGGCAAGGCGGACACGGGAATCAAAATAAACCGCGACGGCGAGAGCAAATAAGCCTGTCCCCACAAATTGAAACAGGCGTGTTCTAAATCAATATATCCTCCCATATATTTTTACTGACAAATATATCGGGAGGATTTTTTATGGCCGAACATTCAATTTACCGCGATATCGCGGAGCGTACGGGCGGGGATATATATATCGGGGTCGTGGGACCCGTGCGTACCGGAAAATCAACTTTTATCAAGCGCTTTATGGAATCGCTCGTCCTGCCTAATATCGACAACAGCTATTCCAAGGATAGGGCGCGCGACGAGATGCCACAGTCGGCTGCCGGAAAAACGGTTATGACTACGGAGCCGAAATTCGTGCCTGACGAAGCGGTGACGATAAATCTCGACGACGTGGCATCAATGCGGGTCAAAATGATAGACTGCGTGGGGTACATCGTAAATGACGCGCTCGGAACCATTGAAAACGGTCAACCGAGAATGGTACATACTCCGTGGCAGGAGGAGCCGATGCCGTTCGTTGAGGCAGCGGAAATGGGAACGGAGAAGGTCATCAAGGAGCATTCGACCATCGGAATGCTGGTTACGACCGACGGTACGGTAGGAGAGATACCGCGCGAGAGCTACGTCCCCGCCGAGGAAAGAGTGGTAAGCGAGCTGAAGAGCATCGGAAAGCCCTTTGCCATGATCCTTAATTCCGCAGATCCGTCGAACGAAAAATCCGTGGAGCTTGCCTATGAGCTGGAGGCAAAATATAACGTACCGGTTGCGCTTGTAAGCTGTATTGACCTCGATGCGGAGGATATACGGCACATACTCGAGCTTGTGCTTCACGAGTTCCCGGTGACGGAAATAAAGCTTTCAACACCCAACTGGATGTCCGCACTCGAGCCGTCACACAGGATAAAGAGCTCTGTCAACGCAAGCGTTCGCTCCTGTGCCGACAGAATACACAAAATGGGAGATATCCGCGACGCTTTCACGTCACTTGTCGATAATGAATATATCGATTCGTATACAGTGGACGAGATAGACCTCGGAACGGGCAGAGCCTCATTGAGGCTGAATTTCGATCCGTCTCTTTATTATTCGGTGATAAGCGAGCTTACCGGGTTTGAAATTGCAGACGAGGAGGAGCTTATTGCTCTGCTTAAAAACCTTTCGGAAATGAAATCACAGTATGACCGCGTATCCGAAGCCCTTGAAATGGCGGAGGAGAAGGGGTACGGAATAGTGATGCCTACGGTTGACGAGCTGCACCTCGACGAGCCGGAGATCGTAAAGCAGTCCGGAGGCTACGGTGTGAGACTGAGCGCGTCGGCAAGATCGATCCATATGATACGCGCAAATATCGAGACGGAAATCAGTCCCATGGTCGGAACGGAACAGCAATCGGAGGATCTGATTAAATATCTGCTCAAGGAGTTTGAGTCCGATCCCGCTAAAATATGGGATTCGAATGTGTTCGGTAAGAGCCTTTACGAGCTTGTGAATGAGGGACTTCATACAAAGCTCGAGCATATGCCCGAGGAGTCCCGTACCAAGCTCTCCGAGACGCTCGAACGGATGATCAATGAGGGCAGCGGCGGTCTGATATGTATCATATTGTAATATAGAGGGGCATTTTTTTGCGGGGGATAATTTTTGCGGGGGAAACTTTTCGGCGAAAAGTTTCCCCCGCGCCCCTTTTAAAAGCTTTAAAACCTGTTTTGATTTATCCAAGTCCGAAGAAGTTCTTGAAGGGAGGTGCGGAGGGGGAATTATTTCAAGAAGACCCCCTCCGCAAGAACACATATCAAACGGTGCGGGGGGAGAACCTCTTTTAAGAAGTTCTCCCCCCGCTAACAATATCATTATTCCTCGCCGAATGCAATACCGTTAATATCGATACATTCGGAAGCAACGAGCTTGAACGATCTTCCGTTCGCGGTATAGAAGAGCATATAGCAACCGCGGTCGGTGTCGTAGTAATAAGCGTAGGTTTTCTTTGAATAGGAGTTTGTGAAGTTAGGTGCGCTGGGAACGGCGATCTTTCCGAATTTAAAGGTGTCGCGTTTGGAGCCTTCCTCGGAGAAGTACGCTGCATTTGCGGAAACATCCATTTCGGAATCCTTTTCGAAGTAGAGTTCGTTAGCGTACTCATAGAACGTCATAGAGGTTACTTCACTGAGAATACGCTGAGATCTTTCGGCAGACATTTTACGGTATGAAAGCTCGCCGTCGACGTCAAGGTAATAGAGATTACCTTTCTTTGTGACGATGAAATCCGTCACATTAGCCGCGATCGCTTCCGCTGTTCCCACCTCGCCCTTGTTTACCTCCATGCGGCAGAGGGCGGAGTTGGATGAATCCTTCTTGATGTAATAGAAATAATCCTCATCGGGGTCAAACTGACCGGCATAATTTGCAATTTTGTTTGATGAATAATTTTTGTCAACGTAATAGGTTCCGCCGTTTGTGACGTCCTGATAATATGCTTTAGCGAGCGTTCCGAGAAAAGCCACATCGGTGTCGGTGACCTGGGGAATGCAGATGCCGTTTGCTATTCTGAAAGCGGTCTCGGGATTCTTCTCGCAGTTGTAAACGTAGGATCTTATGTTGCTTTCGTCGGAACCGGTGTAGAACACTATTTCGGTGCCCTTGGAATTCATATAGGAGATTCCCGCATACGAACCCGTTACCTCTCCGCCGGAGATCTTGTATTTGTCATCGTAGGTAATGGCATAAAGCACTCTCGTGGTGAGGTCCTCGGAAGAAATTCCGTACGCGTATACGTAATCGCCCTTTGAGGATACGGCAACAGGTGAAAGATTCTTGCTTATCGTGTCACTTACGCCGTCCTTGTAGAGGCAGAGAAAGACGCTGGAGGGATCATCGTCGCTGACTTTCGTATAAGAGATGGCAGTACCGTCGGGGGAGATCACGAAGTTATCGGTTCCCGCATCCTTCGAAATTCTCTCGGGAACATCATCGTAGTAGTACATAAAGGAATCATCCACTCTGTATACGATGGCGGGCTTGAGGGTTGCAAACGCGAGGACCTCGTCGACTCCCTCCTGCACCGGTGTCAATTTTTTATTCTCGACTATGTATATATTCTCTCCGTCATCCGTATGCTCGACAAGGTAAGCAAACGAATTATCCGCTGCCGCCTGAAGCGTAATTTCGCTGTCGAACGCCTTACCGACGACAGAGCCGTTCATTGTGACGTAATAGAGGTTGTCGCCGCCCTGATACGTTGCAAAGGCGTTGTCCTCAAACTTTACATCCTTGTTCCCGGAGGAAGCGATGACGACTATCAGAACGATAAGAAGAATAACAGCGACTGCGGAATCAACGGCAATGAGAAGTGTGCGGCCGT
>JBJDZF010000228.1:0-15332 GCA_051867855.1 Eubacteriales bacterium | reverse complement strand
TCAGATCCTGCATAAAGCCGAGCTTGGACATATCCTGCGCCTGCAAATGCGAAAATTCCTCGGGCAGATCGTAAGGATCCATATCACGGTAAGCGGGTATCAGCGTTTTCTTCGCACCGTTCTTAATGAGTGCAAGGAAACGGCTCCATTCGTTCTTAACCCAAACCGCGTTGAAATATTCCGGTTTAGTGCCGAGGACCACCATAACCTTTGCCGAGTTCAGCGCGGCAAATATGTAGGGTTCATATTCCTGACCGAGTTTATCTTCCAGCGTAATGCGTGAGAAGAAGACCTTGAAGCCTTCGCGCGTCAGCTCGTGATAAAGCTCGGTGGCAAGTACGCTGTCCCGCGTTCTTCTGCCGCCCCCGTCGGTTTCTTTATAGCAGATGAACACATCGAAAGGCTCCTCTTTTTGCGATATTGCAAGGATCCCTTTCTGTATTTCATTGATAGCGGCAGCTTCAGATTCGTATATTTCGCGCTGATAACCGTCGGCATACTGCAAGGCAGACTTGTAGTCCTCATCATCAAATATAGAAGTAAACTGCGCGCGGTTGACAGTCGGAACGCGCTTATGTGTGGCGGGGTCTTCCACATATTCAATGCCATAGCGGCACAAAAGAACAGACCAATAGCTCTCGGCGTCGGTAGGATCCTCGTTAAGGATCTGCTCATAGATCGACATCGCCTTGTCGAAATCGTTGTTCCGACGGAAGTGGTTGGCTCTGTCATAAAGATTTGCTTTGCGCTCATCGTCGAGCTTGGGCAGAGTTTGCTTTGTGCCGCAATACTCACAGGTCGCAACCGACTGCGCGCCGTCTATTTCAAGCGTTCCGCCGCAGATCTTACACTTAAATAACGCCATGATGTCCTCCGTTATTTGTTATCTGAAATCTCAATATTTTCGATGGAATATGCGAGGCACTTCTGAATGATCTCGTTGCGGGTACGCCCCGTCTGCTCCGCAATGTCGTCGAGCTTTTCGATCATATCGTTGGGAAGCCTTACAGATACCACCGAGGATTCTCCGCGGAATTTCTTGGACGATATAACGAGTTTTTTATCCGGCATATTGATACTCCTCGCGATTGTATTTTTTACCAAAGTCTATTGTACCACATTTGTAGTGCGGTTGTCAACTACTCAAGCACATATTTTGAAATTATTATACAGATATTATTTGAGTCCATAACTATAAGTATATAAGCCCACATAAGCAGAAATACCGAGGCAAATTCATGCCTCGGTATTTCTGCTGCATATTTTTCCGCTAAGAATGCCGAGCGGGGGAATACTTATTTGGAGAAGTTTCCTCCCCGCAAAAACATTAATCACCATTAAGCTCTCGGGTCATCGGATTTAAAGATATCGGCGACCTCGCTGATCGAGACGTAAGCGGATTTATCCACGCTGAAAACGACCTCTTTCATTTTTGTTATCTGGAATCTGTTGAGCACGAAGTAAATCATTGTTTTGGGCATATCCGAATAACCGCCCTTTGCGGCGATCTTTGTCATACCGCTTCCGAAAGCCTCCGAAAGTGCGGCGCACATTTCATCCGGTTTTTCCGTAATGATCATAGCCGACTTTGAACGGCTGATACCCTCGACAATAAAGTCGACCGCTTTTTGCGCCGCCGCATATGAAACCACCGAATAGAGCGGCAGGATCCAGCTTTTTATGACGATTCCGCACAATATGTACAGGATAACGTTGTATATCATCACAAACGTGCCGACCGTAATGCCGAGCCGCTTTGCAAATATTACCGACATTACCTCTATGCCGTCCATAGCTCCGCCGAAGCGTATTGCAAGACCGCTTCCGACACCCGACACAAGTCCTCCGAAAACGGCACAGAGCAACAGATCGGTGCCCGCAAGCGGAGATGAACCGGCAACGGGAATGGGCAAAATGTCGGTTATAAGCCATGCAAACAGCGAATATATTCCCACGGTATATATCGCGTATATCGTAAACGCCGCGCCCTGACGCTTGAGTCCGTACAGAAACAGCGGCACATTCAGCGCCACAAGAAAGATGGAAAGTGTAAGAGATTCGGGTGTTATCACCGCCAAAAACATTGAAGTACCCGAAATTCCGCTGTCGTAAAGCCCGACAGGCTGTAAAAATATCGTAACCGCAGATGCGTTTACTATTCCCGCAACGGTCAGCAGAAGAAAGTTGCGCAGCTTCAACTGCGACAGTATTTTCCGGAGAGAAAATTTCTTTCCGCCGGGCTTGCCGCCGCGTGGAGTGCCGCCGCTGTCAGAACCGTCCATTCCCTCCGTCTCTTTTTTTTCTATTTCGGTAACCTGATTTTCCAAAGCCATAAACTACCTCTCATTTGTTTTGTTGTTTGCACCATATTTTCATTACAAGTCTGTGCGGCAATATTTTTACTGCAAGCACCTGCGCCCGTATGGAAAATCCGAAAACGGACACATCCTTCCCTCGTCGCATATCGCGGAACGCCCGGGTAATCACCTGTTGCGCTTCGGCGATCTTTCCGAACCTGCTCACTGCCTTGTTATCCCGCGATGCTTTATCTATAAATTCCGTATCCACCCACCCGGGGCAGACCGCCATCACACGTATGCCCTCTTTTTCAAGCTCCTTGTTAAGAGCCCGCGAAAAACTCAATACATACGCCTTTGCAGCGGCGTATACGCCAAAATAAGGAACGGGCTGAAACGCCGACAGAGAGCCAAGCTGATATATATGTGAGCCGCGCGACATATACGGAAGCGTTACAAGTGTAAATTCCGTAAGAGCTCTCGCGTTCAGGTCTATCATGCCCGTGAGCTCATCGGTCGGCACGTCGCGACACGCTCCGAATTTCCCGTACCCCGCCGCGTTGACGAGAACGCGCACATCCGGATTTTCGGCGCGCAGCCTTTCAGCGTAAACCTGCGCCGATGACGCGTCGCGCATATCGAGGCACAGCGGGACTACTCTTGATTTTATCTTCCCTTTCAGCATTTCCAGGCGGTCTTCCCGCCTCGCTATTACCCAGATCTCCTCAAGTCCCGGATATTCCGCGTCGAGGCGCAGGGCAAATTCCCTGCCCATACCCGACGACGCACCGGTAACAACGGCTATTTTCATATATATCTCCACTTCGCCGCCCAAGCGGCGGCACAAAAATATTATGAAATTCACTGTGTCTGCGCAGCAGACAGAATGGGTCGGGTCCCATTTTAAGTGAATTTCGGCGTGAAACAGATGAGCTTCAATACCGGATTGACTTATCTTTCACGCTATACTCCTCCCGAGGGATCGCGCTGTGCGCGGTCCCTCGCGTTAAATGCAAAGCTGTTTCAAAGCACGAGAAAAACCGGAAGCCCGTTCTCGTATTCCGGGTAGCTCTCGCCGCCGATCAGCGGGAGCAGATATTCACAGCACGCATCGGTAATTCCGTTTCCGGCGGCATTGATGAATTCCGGCGGCACGTGCTTTACCCTGTTTGCCACATCAAGCACATCGCAATGCCCGATTTCCACGCCGTATTCCGCTCCCTGATTTCTGACAAACGTCATAACACTGCGGCTCACTCCCTGCTCTGCCGCCTCAACGGCGCTTTTTCCGATAAGAACGGATTCCGCGATATCGGTAGCGGAGGCAATGTGCGATGCACATCTCTGCGGCAGATTGAGCTCTACCGCCCGTGTCTTGCATCCGAAGCGCTCCTTTATCAGCTGTGCGAGCACTTTTCCGGTGCCGGCAAGATAGCTGTGGCCGAACACATCCACGGCGCCGTTCTGCGCGCTCTCACCGACATATTTTCCGCCGGCATATCTTATCCCCTCGGAAACCGCTATGACCACATTGGGATGCACATCAAGAGCCGCCTTTACATCCGCGAACAGCTTTTCATTGTCAAATTCCGCCTCCGGCAGATACACCGCGTCGGGCACCGCGAAGCCGTGCGACTGTCCCGCCGCGGATGCCGCAGTTAGCCAGCCCGCGTCTCTGCCCATGATCTCGATAACCGTAACCGCCGGTATTTTGTAAACCGCGCAGTCCCTTATTATCTCCTGCGTCACCGTGGCGATATATTTTGCCGCAGAGCCAAATCCCGGAGTGTGATCGGTCACGTCAAGGTCATTATCGATGGTTTTCGGCACCCCGATTATTCGCATCTCGTATCCGTGTTTCTCCGTATATCCCGACAGCTTTGCGACGGTATCCATCGAGTCGTTTCCGCCGATATAGAAAAAGTATCTTATGTCGTACTCCCTGAATATTCCGAGCAGACGTTCATACACTCCGTCCGCGTCCTCGCCGTCAGGGTCGGGCAGCTTCTTTCTGCAAGAGCCGAGCGCCGCCGCAGGCGTTCTTTCGAGAGATCGCAGCTTTTCCTCATTGCCGCCGAAAAATGCGGTAAGGTCGACAAGCTCCCGCGCAAGCAGTCCCTCGATTCCGTTTCTCATTCCGTAGAGTCTGCGGATATTTCCGCCCGCACCTCCGAGCACTCCGCGGATAACGCCCGAGAGCGTCGCGTTAATCGCCGCAGTGGGGCCTCCGGACTGCCCTACTACCGCGTTTCCGACCGGATTTGTCATACTTTTTTACCTCCGTCCCGCAACACCTGACGGCGTTGATCACCTTCTTCCTATTATACCATATATATTCCGGATCCGCAAGTATTTATACTTTATTTCATAAACATAAAAAACGCGTCATAATCTATAACAGGTACACATACATACGCCCCTCGAGTCGGCTCTGAAAGGAACGGTGAAAACTTATGTTCGGAAATATCCTGTCCATGCTCTCGCATCTTGTCCACATGATACTCGGAATAAGCACGCCCCAGAACTTCCCCCCGCCGCTCCCGGCGGATAAGGAGCGGGAATACTTCCGTTTGCTCGCCTCAGGTGATGAGGAGGCGCGCCAAAAGCTTATATTGCACAACCTACGCCTTGTGTCGCATATCGTCAGAAAATATTATGCGTCAAGTAAGAATCAGGAGGATCTCGTATCGGTGGGAGTGGTCGGACTTATTAAAGCAGTCGACTCGTTCTCTCCCTCAAACGGAACCCGTTTCGCCACTTATGCTGCAAAATGTATTCAGAATGAGATCCTGATGTACTTCCGCTCTCAGAAAAAGCTCTCCGCCGAGGTCTCTCTCAATGAAACGATCGACGTCGACCGCGACGGAAACCCGCTTACATATATAGATGTTATCAGCTGTGAGGATAATATCGCCGTCGATATCGAAAGAAAATTACGCACACAAAAAGCGGTCCGACTCGTAAATACCATGCTCAACGAGCGCGAACGTCAGATAATCATCATGAGATACGGACTTAATAACTCAAAATCAATGACACAGCGGGAAATATCCTCGATACTCGGGATCTCGCGCTCGTACGTCAGCAGGATCGAAAAAAGCGCACTTGAAAAACTCCACTCTGCCTTCGAAGGCAAGCAGTGATGAAGGGCATAGATTTTGCGGGGGAAACTTTTCGGGCAAAGTTTCCCCCGCACCCCTTTCAAAAGCTTTCAGACCTGTTATGATCTATCCAAGTCCGAAGTTCTTGAAAGAGGGGCGCGGGGAGGAAACTTTTTTTAAGAAGTTTCCTCCCCGCATGATCAATGCTCATCCTCTGCAAATGTTGACTTTTGTCGGGGTATGTGGTAAAATTACTCTTGATTAATTTGGAGGCGGAAATGAAGAGTGAAGAAATACGGATGAAGATAAAGTCTGTGCGGTACGAGGTAATGGAATCGTTATTTTCCAGGCTTTGTGCCGAATCCGACGATGAAATTGCGGAAATATTCACGGACGGAGACGAGCTCGAGGAAGAAGCGATCGAGATAAACACGGCGGGACATATAAATTACCGTGACGGACGCGTGGAGCTTGTTTACGACGAGACAGAACTCACCGGAATGGAAGGCTCGAGGACCTCGGTCTCCTTTGACGAGTCCGCTCCGGGGCTTATAAGTATGCTTCGCGAGGGGAGCGTATCCACGGCGCTCGTATTCGAGGCGGGCAAGAGGCACCACTGCGTTTACAATACTCCGTATATGCCGTTCGAAATATGTGTTCATACACTTACTGTGGAGAATACGCTCGATACGGACGGTATAATCCGCATAGACTACATCATTGAGATCAGGGGAGCAAAGGCGGAGCGTACCAAATTCGAATTAAGGGTCCTGTGAAAACGGGACGGACACTGCCGCGCGGGATCCCGGCATGCGGCACGGATATTTTAGCGGAAGCTGACGGAGGACTGCCATACAGATGAAAACTCTGATGTCATATCTAAAACCTTATTCCGGATACATTGCGCTGTGTCTTATCATCAAGACCTTCGGCGCACTCACGGAGCTTGCAATACCGTACGTACTCAGCCATATTCTGGACAATGTTGTGCCGACGGGCGTTATCCGCGCCATAATTTTCTGGGGTGCGGTGATGATAATCTGCTCTCTGGCGGCGTGCATATCGAATGTGGCGGCAAACAGAATGGCAGTAAAGGTCGCGCGGGATACGACAAGGCGTCTGCGCTTCGATCTTTTCAAAAGTACGCTCTCCTTAAGTGCCGCCCAGATAGATGCCTTCACGGTCCCGAGTCTCGAATCGAGACTCACCTCCGACACATATAACGTCCATCATTTCGTCGGCATGGGGCTTCGGATGGGTGTAAGAGCGCCGATACTGCTTATAGGCGGTATTGCGGTCACGTTTTCGCTTGACCCCGTACTTACGCTCGTCATGATAGTTATCGTACCCCTGATCGCGGCAGGTGTTATGCTTATAACCACAAAGGGGATACCGCTTTTCAACCGCACACAGAGATCCGTTGACGGAATGGTAAGGGTCGTAAGAGAGGACTCCCAAGGGATACGCGTCATAAAGGCACTGTCGAAGGACGGATACGAACGCTCTCGCTTTGACGACGCGAACAAACGCCTCATAAAGGACGAGACGCGGGCGAGCGGAATGATGGCGGCGTCAAATCCGCTTGTCACTTTTCTGCTCAACGTCGGACTCGTCGGCGTTGTTCTCGTCGGCGCTTTCCGTGTCAATGGGGGGCTGTCGCAACCGGGTAAGATAATTGCGTTCATACAGTACTTCACGATCATTTCAAACGCCATGATAGGTATAACGAAAATTTTCGTAAGGTATTCAAAGGGCGCGGCGTCGGCGGGCAGAATCGAAGAGGTGCTGAATACCGAGCCGGAGATCCGCGCCTTGTCCGGAGAGCTTTACCCCGAGCGCCGTGAAGATGGATATATCGTATTCGATCATGTCAGCTTCTCATATAAAGGCAGAAAAAACAACATAGACGACGTTTCATTCAGCCTGCCGAAGGGCGGGACGCTCGGAATTATCGGGTCAACGGGAAGCGGAAAGAGCACGCTTGTCGGGCTGCTCATGCGTTTTTACGATGTTGATTCGGGGGCGGTGCGTATCGGCGGCAAGGACGTGAGAACATACAGTCCCGACGCTCTGCGCAAAATGTTCGGCAGCGTTATGCAGAACGACTTTATTTTCGCGGGAAGCGTGGAAGAGAACATCGACTTCGGCAGAGGTCTTTCGCACGATGACATCGTCCGTGCGGCACACCGCGCACAGGCTTCGGAATTTATCGAGCGTTATCCCGATACATACGGACATATGCTGACCTCCAAGGGAACCAATGTCAGCGGAGGACAAAAGCAGAGAATACTTATTTCAAGAGCATTTGCCGGAGATCCCGATATACTTGTGCTCGACGACTCATCGTCGGCGCTCGATTACAAAACCGATTCCGCACTGCGCAAAAGCATTCGCCGCGAAATGTCGGATACGACCACGGTGGTAGTCGCGCAGAGGATCAGCTCTGTAATGAACTGCGATCTGATAATAGTGCTTGAAAACGGCAGGATCATAGGCAAGGGCACGCACGAAGAGTTGCTTCACGACTGCGACGTGTACCGTGAAATAAGCGATTCGCAGATAGGGGGTGCCTTGGTTGATTAAAGGACCTTCAAAAAACATAAAGCCGGACATGGCTCCAAACACTCCGACGGACGGCGCGATGACAAGGTCGGGACGCTTTTCGGTTATCAAGCGGATCGCCGGGTATCTCATGCAGCACAAGCCGACGCTGCTTGTTTGCCTTGTGCTTATGATCGTCTCGAACGTCATGGCGCTCGCCGCGCCGAAGTTTTCCCAGAGGGCGATAGAAGCTATCGAGCCGGGCGCGGGAAACGTGGATTTTCAGCACGTTTTTCTATACTGTTCGCTTATGCTTATCTTTTACGCCGCGTCGGGTATCCTGTCCTACGTGCTGGCGCGTATGATGATAAAATTGAGCCAGAAGATCATATACACTATGCGGCGTCAGCTCTTTGACCACCTCATCTCGCTCCCGGTCTCGTATTTCGATACCCACGCGACGGGCGAGATAATCAGCCGCATATCCTACGATATCGATACGGTAAACTCATCGCTTTCACACGACCTTCTTCAGATATGCGCAAGCATCGTCACCGTAGTCGGCTCTCTGATAATGATGATCTCGATATCCCCGATGCTCATGATCGTTTTTGTCTTTACGATACCGATTTCGGTATTCATTACCAAATTCCGCTCTCAAAAGGTCAGACCGCTTTTCCGAAAGCGTTCCCAAAAGCTCGGAGAGCTGAACGGCTACGCCGAGGAAATGCTCTCGGGGCAAAAGACGATAAAGGCATACGACAGAGAGGAAACGATATGCGAGCGCTTCCGCGAAAAGAACGAGGACGCGGCGCAGACCTACTATATTTCCGAGCATTACAGCGTACTTGCCGGTCCTCTCGTAAATTTCATAAATAACCTTTCGCTTTCCCTTGTCTGCGCGCTCGGAGGACTGTTTTACCTCTTCGGAATGCTGAATTCATCCGGTGCCGCCATTCCCGCCGCGTTTACCATAACGCTCGGAGGCGTGTCGGCTTTCGTGCAGTATTCGAGAAAATTCTCCGGTCCCATCAATGAGTTTGCCAACATTGTAAGCGAGCTTCAGTCGGCTTGTGCCGCCGCGGAGAAGGTATTTGCGGTCATAGACGAGGAGCCCGAAAAGGCGGACGGCAACGACACAAAGGAGCTTTGCGATGTACGCGGAGACGTTGAATTCAAAAACGTGAGGTTCGGATACGTGCCGGACAGAGTCATAATCAAGGATCTGTCCCTCGACGTAAAAAAAGGAAACATAATTGCCATAGTCGGACCTACGGGTGCCGGCAAAACGACAATTATCAATCTGCTTATGCGTTTTTACGACACAAATTCGGGCAGTATAACCGTCGACGGAAAGAGCATATACGGAGTTACACGTGAGAGCCTGCGGCGCGCATATACGATGGTGCTTCAGGACACATGGCTTTTCTACGGTACGATATTCGAAAACATCGCATACGGCAAGGAGGGTGCCTCCCGCGAGGAGGTAGAGCGCGCGGCGCACATGGCGCGTATCGACACGTTTATCGACTCACTGCCGGACGGCTATGACACTCTGCTCTCGGACGACGGGGTGAATATCTCCAAAGGTCACAGACAGCTGATCACGATAGCGAGGGCGATGCTCGCCGATTCCCCGATGCTCATACTCGACGAGGCGACCTCAAATGTCGACTCGCGCACAGAGCTGAAGATACAGGACGCAATGTATTCGCTCATGCAGGGGCGCACCTGCTTTGTCATCGCGCACCGTCTCTCGACCGTCCGCAACGCCGACCTGATACTTGTCGTAAAAGACGGCAACGTCATCGAGCAGGGTACGCACGATACGCTCATGGAGCTCGGCGGATTTTACAGTTCACTCTATAATTCACAGTTTGATACATGAGCATTTCACAAATAAGAACAGCGCGATCCGCTTCGCTCGGGCGGCACCTGCAAGCTCTCAGAGGATGTCAATCAACATGATAGTACTTAAATTCATCAAATCACATATAGTGCTTGCCGTTGCCGCGGTTGCAGCTCTCGTCACGTCGTTTATGGTACCGATAGACAGCGCATACATCGGATATTTTGACTTCAAGACACTCTGCTGCCTCTTTTGCGTGCTCGCCGTTGTGTGTGCGCTCAAGCATACGGGATTTTTTTATTCGCTTGCGTACAGGATCGTCAAGCTGCTCAAAAACGTGCGGGCAAGCGTGCTCGGAATCGTCTGGATCACTTTTCTCGGTTCAATGCTTATCGCCAACGATATGGCGCTATTAACCTTTCTCCCGCTCGGATTTCTAATTCTTGATTCTGCGGGAAAACGGAAATACATGGCGTTTACCTTTGTCATGCAGAACATCGCCGCGAATCTCGGCGGTATGCTGACGCCGTTCGGAAATCCGCAGAACCTGTATCTGTACACGAAATTCTCGATTCCCACTGCGGAATTTGTCAGAATCATGGCGCCTCCGTTTGTTTTTGCGGTGATACTTATCACGGTATGCTGTTTGTTTGTGCCGGCGGAGCCTCTCGGAATACCGGGTGAAGCCCCGCGGGTCGATGTGGGGCATACGGCGGTGTATCTGGTTCTGTTTGCCCTCTCCATCGCCATTGTTTTCCACGGAATTCCCTACCTTGCCGGACTTGCCGTCATCGTAGCCGTGTTGCTCTTCCTTGACCGAAAGGCACTCGCAGAGGTCGATTATCCACTGCTTTTGACCTTTGTTTTCTTTTTCGTTTTCGCGGGCAATATGTCGCGTATAGGAGCTGTCAACGGATTTCTGTCCTCTCTGCTTGAAAAAAACACTCTTATTTTCAGTATCCTGTCATGTCAGCTTATCAGTAATGTCCCGAGTGCGATACTGCTCTCCCGATTTACGGGAAATTACGCCGACCTTCTTGTCGGGGTCAATATCGGAGGTGTGGGAACCCTCATATCATCGATGGCAAGCCTCATCACCTTCGGGGAATACGTCAGGCACAATCCGGGAAGAGGCGGACATTATATGGGGATCTTTTCGGCACTCAATTTTGGATTTCTCGTGATTATGACGCTCTTTATGACAGCGTACAAGACGCTCACGGGAATGTAGTAATGCAGCTCTGCCGCCTCTCATTTTGACGTATTTCCGCATCTGCCACGTGAAAGCGCCACCGAAGAGGATCATTTCGCCGCCTGCGGGCGGCAAGGAGGGTTACGCGCCCTCCACCGCGCCGCCTTTTAAAAAGGCGGGCGAAAACCTTTGACTGTTTTTTACTCCATTCGCAGGTATTTATTGAAAAACGGAGATGAATTGCAATGTCGGACCACAGCGGACACAGAAACAGGCTGAAAAACAAATTCATGGGTGCGCCGAGAGAAACACTTGACGATCATGAATTGCTTGAAATGCTGCTGTTTTATTCCATACCGCGCTCCAATACAAACGAGCTTGCCCACGAGCTGATAGATCGCTTCGGCTCTTTGGGCGGAGTTTTTGACGCCGACGCGGCGGAGCTTGAGGAAGTGCCCGGGATAGGCAAAAGCTCGGTCACGCTGATAAGGCTCTGCTCGGAGATGATATCGCGGTATTATGTCAGCAATATAGATACACGGAAGCCCTTTACAAGTTATTCAATGCTCTGCGAGTATCTTGTCAGGCTGTACGCGGGTACTTCAAAAGAAACGGTCTATCTGCTTCTCTTCAATAATGCCATGCGGCTGATAAAAACAGTTCTTATCGGTACGGGAAGCGTCAATGTCTCCGCACTGCAAATGAGATCCGTGGTCGAACGTGCGCTTCGTTGCAACGCCTCTTACGCACTTCTTGCACACAATCATCCGAACGGCCTGGCAGTACCTTCAAATGCCGATATCGATGTGACTCACCGTATAAATCAGGCATTGGCGCTGATAAACGTGAATTTTATTGATCACATAATCGTGGCGGGTGAAAAGTGCTCTCCCGTGCTCCATATGTCGGACAGTGCCCCCGTGGAGAGCTTCAACCATACGCTCGAAAATAATCTTAAAGCCGGCGCCGCAACGAAAAACGGTGACAGTCATGACGAGTCATAGATATATGTTCACAATTATTTCTTTAAACGGCAATCAAAAAATGTTTACGGGTTAAAAAAGTCATGGTAAAATAATTGGAACATATCGGCACGGAACGCCGTCAAATGCCGTCGTTGCATCGACGGCAGGAGGGAGATATATGCTTGAACTGAACAATATCGTAAAAAATTATACCTCCGGGGATACGACTGTCAGGGCACTGCGCGGTGTAGATCTGAAATTCCGCGAGAACGAATTTGTTGCAATTCTCGGTTCTTCGGGATGTGGCAAGACAACTCTGCTCAATATCATAGGAGGTCTTGACCGTTATACCTCGGGAGACCTGATAATAAACGGAAAATCCACAAAACAGTATAAGGACGCGGACTGGGACGAATACCGGAATCATTCGATAGGCTTTGTCTTTCAGAGCTACAACCTCATTCCGCACCAAACGGTGCTTTCAAACGTAGAGCTTGCGCTGACTCTCTCGGGAGTGTCCGGAGAAGAAAGACGCAAACGCGCAACCGAGGCTTTGTGCAAAGTGGGACTCGGAGATCAGCTCCACAAAAAGCCCAATCAGATGTCGGGCGGACAGATGCAACGCGTTGCCATCGCCCGCGCGCTTGTAAACAATCCCGATATACTGCTCGCCGACGAACCTACCGGTGCGCTTGATACGCAGACCAGCGTACAGATAATGGATCTGCTCAAGGAGGTGGCAAGCGACCGCCTTGTCATTATGGTCACGCACAACCCGGAGCTTGCACAGCAGTATGCCACAAGGATCGTAAGGCTCAAGGACGGAACGGTCATCGACGACACCGATCCGTACGACGGAAAAGATGGAAACACAAAGGACAAGAATAAATCGTCCAAAAAGAAAAAGTCGATGTCCTTTGTCACGGCGCTTTCTCTCTCGCTCAACAACCTGATGACCAAGAAAGGCAGAACTATTCTTACCGCTTTTGCCGGAAGCATCGGCATTATCGGAATAGCTCTGATCCTCTCACTTTCAAACGGCATACAGACCTACATAGATACCGTGCAGGAGGAGACCCTCTCCGCATATCCGCTCCAGATCGCCAAGGAGACGCAGGACTATTCATCAATGCTCTCCGCAATGGTTGTTTCCGAAAGCTCCGAGGATCATTCGGACTCGGGTATGATATATGTCGACGACTCCATGGGAGATATGCTTTCCAAGCTGACCGCGAAGGTTTCAAACAATCTCGAAAGCTTCAAAGCATATGTCGACGAGCATTACGACGAGCTGGCGGGAATCGTCAGCGACATTCAGTATACGTACGATTTCGACCTTCAGGTCTACTCCGAGGACGGAAAAACACAGGTAAATCCCACAACCATTTTTGACAACATGGGAGAATATTTCTCGTCCGTGTCGGCGATGATGAACTCCTCTTCATCGATGATGTCGGGCTTCAACGTCATGTCGGAAATGATAGACAATCCCGAACTGCTCGATCAGCAGTATGAGGTCATCGCAGGCGCCTGGCCGACTGCGTGGGACGAGGTCGTGCTTGTTGTCGACAAAAACAACCAACTCAGCAAAATGTCCCTCTATATGCTCGGCGTGCTCGACCAGAGCGAGCTCCCCGATATCATGAACAAGCTAATGGAAACGGGCGAGTACGAAAAGACCGAAATAGAGCCTTACGGTTACGACTATTTCCTCAATATGCGCTTCAAACTGCTTCTGGGATCGGATTATTTTGAAAAGAGCGGTAAAACCTATACCGTGGACGGAGTCGAATATCCGATATGGAATGACGTTCGTGAGGAGCTCGGATATGATCAGGCATCCTTTGTTAAGGACAAAGGAATGGAGCTTAAGGTGGTGGGAATCGTCCGTCCCGACAAGGACGCAGTTGCGTCGTCGATAGGCGGAGTTATCGGATACACCAAGGGACTGACCGACATGGTAATGCAGCTTTCGGGCAGAGCTGAAGTCGTCGATCAGCAGGTAAACAAAACTCCCGATCACAATGTTACCACCGGAATGTCCTTTGAGCTGACACGCGAGGATGTTATAAACAGCTTTTTGTCTATGGACGAAACGGAGCTCAATATTATCCTCGGTCTTATAAATTCCCAAAATCCCGGACCGCAACTGACACGCGATACATTGGCTTTATTCATAAACGCCATGAGCGACAGTGATTTCGAGCTTTTCTGTAAGAATCTTCAGAAAGCGCTCCCCGAGTCCTCTACCTATGAAAAAAATCTGAAGCTTCTCGGGTACGCGACGGAGGCGTCGCCCGCGTCGATAAACTTCTATGCAAAGGATTTCGAATCAAAGGACGTTATAGAGGACTTCATCGCACGCTATAACGACGGGGTTGACGAGGCGGATAAGCTGAATTACACCGATATGGTCGGGCTTATGATGTCCTCGGTTACAACGATCATAAATATTATCTCCTATGTGCTTATCGCGTTCGTCTCCATTTCCCTCGTCGTTTCGTCCATTATGATCGGAATTATCACATACATTTCCGTTCTCGAGCGGACAAAGGAGATCGGAATTCTGCGCTCCATCGGTGCCTCCAAGAAGGATATTTCCCGCGTGTTCAATGCGGAGACGCTCATCGTCGGATTTACGGCAGGCTTTATCGGCATTGCCGTCACGCTTCTGCTTTGTATTCCCATCAACGCGATTATCCACGCGCTCTCGGGGATCGGCAATGTTAACGCGCAAATGCCGTGGATAGCCGGTGTGATACTCGTCCTCATCAGTATGTTCCTGACCCTGATAGCCGGACTTATTCCGTCAAAGCTCGCTTCGAAGAAAGACCCGGTAGAGGCGCTTCGCACCGAATAGGGTCTGCACAGAGAGGATAACAAAAATGGGAAAATTCAAAAACAAACTCTATTCCTTTATGTACGGCAGATACGGCAACGACACACTGGGAAAAGCTCTCCTCTGGGCATATGTAGCCCTGGTACTCGTCAGCATGATAGTTTCCGTGTTCGTCTCATCTGTTACCTTTAACCTCATAAGCCTTTTGATAGGTTTTGTCCTCGTTTTCTTCATATTCTACAGAATGATGTCGCGCAATATCGCGGCGAGACGGAAAGAAAACGAAAAATTCACGGGCTTCTTTAAGCTGATGAAAAACCGATTCAAAGACAGGAAGACCCACGTTTACAGAAAATGCACTTCCTGTCATGCCGTACTTCGGCTGCCTAAAGCCAAAGGCAAACATACCGTCGTCTGCCCTCGCTGTAAAAACAGATTCGAGGTCAAAGGATAGGGGTTATTATATTATTATTTGCGGGGAAAACTTTTCGAGAAAAGTTTTCCCCGCACCCCTTTCAAAAGCTTTCAAACCTGTTATAATTTATCCA
>JBJDZF010000227.1:0-15364 GCA_051867855.1 Eubacteriales bacterium | reverse complement strand
GAACGCAGACGAAAATGATACTGTAACATTCGTTCCTGCGGCAGACGTGCTAAACGGGATTGTCGCTTCTCCAAACTGGATTTTAGATACAGAAGAAATTTTATTTGATACAGATGTTACTTTATTTGTAACTCGACTTTCTGATTCTGAAACTTCATCATCAACATAACCTTTGTTAGCAGCATCTGTGTCATTTTTCGGGTCAGAAAGATTATAAATTCTGTGATAATTCGCGTTTATATCTTTCAGGTTGTCGATCTTTTTCGAAATTGCATCTTGTAAATTTTTTATTTCAGTTTCGATTAGATCATAGATTCCTTTCTTTGCGCTGAAAAGTTTTGTTAAATAGCTAATATTCAACCCGTCAATGTAGACGGAATAAAGCGGCATATCGCATTCCTCGCCGGACGAAATCTCACCTTCTGAGTATGCAGGCGTTGTAGGTGTTCCGGTCGTCTGCGTTCCTTTGATAACGCACAGATTACACTCCTCAACTCCGTCACTGTCACGCGTATATTTAACAACGATCAAATCTATTCGCTTGTTTCCTTGCGTTCCGTTTTCAATCGTTAAATCAGAATAGCTTCCGTCGCTAATCCTTACATGTCTTCCGCGCATAAGCAATTCGCCGCTCCCAATCCTAACTGTATTGTTAGAAATGATAGAAGCGGGGAATGCATTTTCTCCGAGCGCAAAGTCTTTGTTGTTAAAAATTGAAGAATTAAAAGCCGCGTGATCGTTCGGCGTAATGTGGCTTTCCCCGGCGTGCCCTGTGACTAAGTGCATATTTGCCATTTTTAATCACCAACCTCATATGATATTGTAGTGTTGCCGTCTTTCACTGTAACAAATTTTTTTGTTATTTTTGCAGTAGCGGAAATTTTCGTGATATCGTCATACGCGCCGACAATATCGCCAATGTCATATATATTTTCGCTTTCGTCAATAGATATTGTCATTTGGTCATGCTCCCATAACTCTTTAAGCCGTTCCGTTCCTCCTGCTTTTAGTTCTTCTTCTGATTCAACGCTTGGGTAGTCATATATTTCTGCATATTCCTTATCGTAAAATTGCGTTTGCGTTGTGCTGATATTACCGTTTTCATCTGCGTATAGGTGCAAAACCATCCTGTTTTCAAGCTCGCCTGATCCTAAGCAAATCAAGTGATTAACCGCGTTGTAATTGCGCTTAACAGTCATTTGAACACTGTCGGAATCAATTTCGTTTTCGAAAGAATAATCTATTAACGGAATCGCAGAAACAGTAACTCGCCGGTCGATATACTCCATTTTCATTTTCATTCCTACGGAATCGAGCATTTTGCATAAACCTGAATATACATCTGTGTATCTATCAAATTTATGTGTTACTATAACGCCTGTGTCTTCCATTGATGCAACAAAATACGGCTGTAAATTACTCCGCGCTATAATGTGCGATATAACATCGTTAACCTCTCCGCTTAACTCCAAATAGCTGCCAACGGCATAGTTTATATTGATAGAAACAAGAGAACTTCCGGAATCGTTGCTTTGACGTGGAAGAATAATCCGAGACGCCATGATTCCTTGCCATGTCCTGCCTCTATAAATTACCTCTTGCTTTTCAGTGTCGCTCTCGATACTATCAACAATCCCGCCGAAATCAGTCCCGTCGATATGTAGATAATAACCGGCGTCTAAACAATGGTTATTACTCGATACCTTGCATTCGAAGTTGTTTTCATCAGCTCCGAACGCAAGATCAAGCTCGTAATTTTGCAAAACTCCGATTTCTTCTTTCGATTTATTAGAATAAATCAAATCCATTTTGGTTCGCTCCGTTCTTCTAAAAGGACGACATCAAAGCCAAATTCCCCGTTCCACGAAATAGAATTCGAACCTGAAGGTATTTTTTCGAAAATATAGCTGTTTCTGTTTCTGCTGCTGAATTTGTTTTCCTGCGAGCCATCTATACCGGTCAGATATATTTTTTTAGAAACGGAATCTATCGTAAGGTATTCTCCGTCTCCGATAGCGCAATTAACGTTGTACACGTGCCCTCCGATTGTAATTGATGGGTTTGTAGTCTCACCGTAAATCACGATACGGAAGTTTGAGCTTGTAAAATCATCGTTATATAACTCTGTTTTTGTTAGCCCTGAATCAAAATCAAAAGAATAATCAAAAGGGTAATCTGACGTGCAGTTGTATGGATTGCGCTTGCTTCTCGTCGAAAAAAAATGAATTGTTCTTTCTCGCACCCAAAACGGGAAATCAGACGAAAATACAATCGATAGTTTAATATATCTATCGCTTGTTAGATATTCTTTTTTTTGCGATTTCGTAGCAAAGCACCTGTAATAGTAATCGCCAACAATCAGTCTACCGTGGCGGTTTGCAATAACGTCCTTTTCTATTACTTCAAAAATTCTGTTTTTCGCTGCGATTCCTCGCTCGGCTGTGTCGCAGATAATAGTAATCGGCAACGTTATTTTTCTAATCGAACGATAAAACGAAGAAATTCTTTCGTTTTTCTTTGTTATCGTCCACTCATAATCTCGAATATTGCTAAGATCAGAAAAAATACCGTCTTTGCCGAATTCTATTACCTCGTTCAGATGATTTTTATATTGAAATTTATCGAGCATCAGTTCACCTTCCTAACGAGCCGCGCAAATTCTCGGTTATTGATCTCGAAACGCATAGAAGAAATCGCTTCGTAAAGTATTTCAGGCAATGTCCGAGAAATCGCGTCAGAGACGGCACGCGCAAATTCTCCCGAAGACGTGGACGAATCGCGAAGAATCGTATTAAAATCCGGCTGATATTGCGCGTAGTAAGGAGAATAAGCGTTTGATAAATCAGAACCATAAAGGCTATTGGAATACTTAGCGTTATTAAAAACGTCAAGCGTTTTAGTCATAACGCCGGTTGCCGCATTTTCTGCCGTTTCAGCCTCATCCTCAATACCAAGCGCAAGGCTTCCGGAAATATTTCTACCGTATCCCCTCGAAACCTTAGAAGGAGACGCAATTTGAGCAACAGCTTTCATTGAATATAACGCTGAACTCATTACTCTTTCTCCGGCTTTTGCAAGTAGACCCTCATTATCTTCAAGTCCAGCAGCAAGCGCTTTTGCGACGTTTTCGGAAATCGAATATGCTTTTCCTGTAGCCGCTTCGTAAAGTTTACGATACTCCTCGAACTTTGCAGCTTCTCGTCTCAAACCTTCTTTATCATATCCGTCTTTCTCGGCTAACATATCCTTGTAGTATTCTGATAATGCGACACCCTGCGTGTGCAAGCTGTTACGCATATCATTTATTTCCTGATCGCTTGCAGCCTTGCCCTCACGTACTTTCTGCCATGTTAGCTCTACTCCGTCTGTTAAATACGCAGCAGCAAGTGTATAATTGCCCTCCATACCGGCTGCTACAGCCGCTGTATACGTTCCTATAGTAGCTACAGTACCTTCCAGTGCTGCTGAAGCTTCTTCGTATTTTTTCAAGGCTTTATCTAACTGCGCCTCTGCGTCGCTTAGATTTTTCCCTAAATTTTGATATTGCTCATATTCGAATGTTCCGCCTGCAACATATCCGGGAGCTTGTTTAATATATCGTTCTGTCCATCGCTTCGCGTCCTGAGCTGCGTAAACCTGTCCTTGCGCAAAGTCTACTTCTCTCGTTGCAGTATCAAGTGCTATTTCTTGCTGCCCCTTTGCATCTACAGCAGCATTATAAGAATCCTCATAAGAAGTTAGTAGCCGGTCAAACTGCTTTTTCTGAATGAGCGTGTCAATCTCATCTTGCATTCTCTGATACTGCACGATGATATTATCGTTCATTTTGTATTCAGTGCCTAATGCATCGTTTAGTTCGCCGAGAATATATGCCGCGCGGTCTTTATTGGCATCAGTTACATATCCGGTTTCATCAGTCAGAGTTTGAAGCTCACGCCATAGGTCTTGCGTTCTCGTGGTCTCGTTCACGATCTCGGTAGCGTTCTTCTCGTATTCCTCGCGGAGTTCCTTGCTTCTCTCTTTGATACGCTCGCACGCTTCCGCATTTTCTTTCTGCGCCTCGGTTAGCTTATATGTCGATACGTTGGTATCATCAATAACGCCGATTAATTCGCCGAAATAATCCATAACGCCGGAAATCGCGTCTCCTACAACGGAAATAACAGACGAAGCAATGTCAACCAAAAATTCAATGATATCAACAATCGGTTCAAGCAGCTTTACAAGCGTTTTAAGGATAGGGGACAACGCCTTGAAAACCTTTGAAACAGCCGGTATTACAGCGCCGACGAGTTCTAATATTACCGGCAAAAGTGTTTCGCACAAATCCATAATTGGAGGCATAAGCTGTTCGAAAAGTTCCTCAACAACAGGGGATAGGTTTTTGAACAGCTTGTCAATTTTTGGCATGATAGAAATAATGTACTTTGCAAATTTCTCGAAAATCGGCATTAATGACGCGCCGAGTTTTGTAACGACCGCTCCGATAGATCGTTTCATTTGGTCAAGTGTGTCAGTCAGTGAAACGCCAGCGTCGATTGTTTCATCATCAAGAACAAGCCCTAATTCGTGCGCTTGAGTACGCATTTCTTCAATGCTTCCGGCTTCTCCGTTAAGCAACGGCATCAGTTCTGAGCCGGAACGACCGAAAAGCTCATTCGCAAGACGTGCTTTTTCGGTTTTATTTTCAAGCGATTGCAGAGCGGACATTGTTTCCCACATGACATCTTCGCTGTTTCTAAGATTTCCGTTAGCGTCTGTTACATAAATTCCGAGCTTTTCAAATTGTTCAACATTTGATGCAGTCCCGGAAGAAGCTCCGTCCATAGCAGAAATCAATGATTTCATGCCCATTTGAAGGCTATCTACGCTCGCGCCGCTTTGTGACATTACGAAGTCTAACTCTTGATACGCCTGACGAGAAATGCCGATTTTTTGCGACATTTTATCAACATTATCAGCCGTAGCAGCGGAGGAGCTTGATAATTTCATCAGCCCTGCTCCTGCAGCCGCTGCGCCTGCATAAACAGTAGCTCCCCATTTTGCAGCCGTTGTAATACCGGATTTCAGTTTACCGCTAAATGTTTCTGCTTTGTCTGCTGTTTCGTCGATACTTGTGTTCGCCGCTGAATTATCAACCGCGATTGTTCCCAATAGCTTAAACAGTTCCAAAATATCACCTTCTTGTTACGCGAGAACGAAATATAAAAGGCAGCCGTATAGGCTGCCTTAAACTATCTTACATTTCCTCGCATTGAATGACGCCAACGGTCGGAAAGAGAAACGTCAACAGCGGGAATAATTGCACCTACCAAAGCGCCGCTATCAAGATACACTTGCATTTTTTCTATATCTTCTAACATAGCAATAATCTTGTTAATCAGCGTTGTTATCTGTTTATTTTCAGATTCCCGCATATTATCGCCTTGCATCTCGTTCAGATCGACAGCTAATCTTGAAATCCAAGCGCGGTTGTTTTCCAGTGGCACAACAGCTTCCGCGCCGCTACCCTCCAATATGCCTATTTGTCCTCGTTTCAGCACGCCGCCTCGCTCCAAACGCGGGAGAGAGATTTTTGAAAGCGTGCCTACATTGATTCCGGGCAATTTATTCGCAAGCTTAATTGCGCTGTTTATTAGCCCGATTCCTTTGTTGATTGATTTCTCAATCGTGGATAGCACCTTGTTCATGGCGCTTTTTACCGCGCCGCCCATCGACGCGCCAAGAGACGAGCCGATAGAGCTAAACTTGCTTTTGATTTGCGTCCATAAGCCTCCGAAAAACGAACCCCAACCGGAAAATACGCTTTTGATCGACGACCACGCGCTGTTGAATTTATCACGGAACCAACCGCCGACGTTGCTGAAAACGCCGGAGATTGACGACCACAAACCGCTGAAAAATGATTTCGCGCTATTCCACGCGGATTTCACGCCGTTCCAAGCATTTTTAAAGGTGTTAGTCAGGTATGTTTTCGCTCCGGAAAACGCCTTTGAAATTCCGTCCCATACACCCTTGAAAAATCCGGAAACAGCCGACCATGTTTTTTTTATCGTCTCCCATGCGTCCAAGAAAAATTTTGTTATCGCTTTACACGACGCAGACGCGGCTTTTTTTATCAGCTCCCATGCGTTTATCCAAAACGCGCGGAAACCGTCAACGTTATTCCATAGGTAAATAAACGCCGCTACAAGCCCAGCTATCACGCTAATAACAATTCCTATAGGATTAGCCCTCATAGCCGCGTTTACTGCTAAAATCGCAAGTCTGAGCGTCTTTACAGCATTTGCTGCTGCTGCCATAATTGCGCCCCAATTCAAAATCAGCAGGAAAGAGCCTATTGCTACTCCTGCTCCGGTGATAACTGCAACCCATGTATCAAACGTTTCCTTGTTATCCTTTATCCACTTCTTTATATCCTTTATCTTTTCGATAAACGATTCAATATGCGGGATAGATGCGGAAACCATGTCAGCTACCTTTGTTTTAATCGCCGTCAAAATTGGTTCTCCGACGCGCCCAAGCTCCGCGAACGCGTCCGTCAATTTCTCCTGCGCTCGGTTTGCGTCCATGACGTCCTTGTTTGTCTTTTTGTATTGGTCTGATGCTTCCTTGTATGTGCCGTTCAGCGTGTTCATAATCAGCTCTTGACGCTCTTGCTCTGTTGTGCAGGCGTCAAGTTTTTCCTGAAATTCTTCCTCGCCGATGCCAGCCCAAACCAAAGCGTCAACCAATCCTCCGGTTAGTTCACCGTTTTTTGCTACCTCATTCGCCGATTCTGTGAGCGATTCTATCGGGATACTTTCACCAAACGTCGCATAGACGCCTGTGCAAATGTCCGTCCAAGTTTGCAAATCCTTTTCGTTGTCTGTCAGCTTCGCAAGGTGCTGCGCGGCTTCTGTTGCCTGTCCGCTGTCACCAAGCACGGCGTTCAGATCGGAATAGGTTTGCTTCGCAGTTTCTGAGGAATGCCCGGCAGTTTGAAACGCCGTGTCGAGCTTTCCCATTTCCTCGCGGTATTCGCGCGTTGATTCTATCGTTGCAACCCACGAGCCGCCGATAGCCAACGCCGCCGTTCCGATGCCTTTTGCAATCGTTCCTGCTACTTTTCCTATTTTGTTAAACGCCGTTTTTACTTCTTCGCCGGTGCTACCGGCTCTTCTCGCTGTTTCGTCAAGCGCCCTGTTTGCGTTACTGTTATCAACTGCTATTGTGCCGAGCAACCTAAACAGTTCCATGTTTGCCCCTTTCGTTATTCAGGGCAAAAGCTCCTCATCATAGCCGCAGATTCCATAACGATATTTCCAAGTGTTTCCGGTTGTACATAGTCGGAAGTTTCGCTTTTTTTTGATAGCTTCACAAAATCCTGATAATCCATGTTGTGCACACGATGCAGCCAAAGCTCCCACAGAACGCGGTCTTGAAATTCGTCGTTTTTCTCTTTCCGTTCCTTGTTTATGGCGCGGACAAGATTTTCAACAAAATCGAAAAATCCGTTTGTGCGGATATAATTTTCAATAAGCGTCATTGGGCTTGCATACCGCTGAAATACGGTATCAAAAAACCAAAATTCCCCTCCTACTTGAACAGCTTGGAAACAACCTGAAAAAAATCCTTGAATTCGTCCTTGCGAATTACTTCGATAATCATTTCCGCGAACGTCGGAAGCGGAAGCTCCGCGATTTCCTGCTTTTGAAGCCCGGAAAGCTGAGAAAGAAGCTGATACAGATCGTCGCGGCATTTCGGGAGATTGTCTACGATAAGCCCGCCAACGTCAAATGCTACGGCAAGCCCGATAGCGTTCATTGCGTCTTCTCCTGATTCCTTTTCCTTGGATGCCTGAGCCATAGCAGATTTAACGCTCGGAGAATCAAAGCACGCGCGGAATTCTCTGATTCCGATTTTGGAAATGATCTTGAACATAGGGAAAATGTCGTCTGCGGTCAGATTTCGCAGTGTATAAGCCTTTGCCGTATTATCGTTTGTCATTGTCAATATCCCTTTCTATCGGTTTTTTGTAAAATAGGGGAGTGCGGGACTACAAATCGCAGCCCCGCACCGTGAAATTAAGTGCTTTCCTTCGGGTAGTAGATATGCCACGGAAGCGTGTCGATGTCTCCTTCAAGGTCTGCGTGACACTCAAACGTGTACTTCCCGACTGCGCCCTCCTTGTTCTTGCCCTCCTGCTCAAATCCTGACGTGCAAAGCGCGTTATCGAGAATCGCAATAACGTTTCTTCCGTCGAGCGTCTTACCGACAAATGCGATATTCTCCCAATAGTCGCCCTCGGAGATTTCTACCTTTGATTCGATCAGATCATAGTTGCTATCTTCTGACGCGCCGTCAGTTCCAAACGTCGCCGCCTTGATGATCTCTTTTGTAAGCTCGATAAAGTTTATTTCTAGCGTTCCGGTCTCTCCGGTCTTTACGTTCAGCCCTTTTGCCTTTACGAGCGCACCGTCTACCTCGATAGTCTTGATTTCCGGTACGATAGACAGCTTTGATCCGCCGGACGTCGCGCCGACGAGAGTTTCGGAAAAATTCCACGAAGAACCGGCATATTTCAGCCCCTTGTGAATCGTTCCAGCGCCGAAAAGAATGTTTTTCGGCGTTTTCGCTGTGATTCCGTTCTTCCCTTCCTTGCTCATGTTAATTCACCTTCCATTCTTTGATTTCAAGATTTATTTGAATGCGCCGAAGTTCTGCATCGACTGTCGGCGCAATAGAAGCGCCGGAATAAAAAACAGCCACCGCAGAACCGTTTTCTGCGATGACCGTTTTCCCGGAAACTTGATTAAAATAGCTTTCTATCTTTTCCTTTGCGTTTTCCAACGGCAACCACGAACCGCGCGCATAGCCCGTCAAAATGAAATTTGACTCCTGCAACCCGTCCTCGTTCATCGGAGTAGACTCCGTATATTCTCCGATAAAAAACGGGTATTTTATAGGATTCGTGTTGTACACGCCGAAACCGTATTCAATGCCCATAGATTCCATTGCATCGGAAATGATTTTAAGCACTTGCTTTGACATTGCTTACAGCCCCTCAAAGATTTGTTGTGCTCTCCGGATAATAGCGGATTTCTTCGACTGGAAAGCCCTATACAACGGTCTGTTAGGCTCAGAGCCGTTTGTCGCGTGCGCGTCAAGCCCTTTGCTCCGTAAAAATGCAGCGGTTTCTTTCGCTTCTTCCTCTGTATAATACTTTTGGTTTTCTCGCGGCGTGTCGTTTCCTTCTACATACACCCACCAGCCGCGTCGACCGTCGTGATTAAGCGCGTGAGCGCCTGTGCCGAGTTCTTCCCAGTAGCCAGCCTCATACGGGCTTCCTACAGTAGCTTCTTTTCCGATTTCATCCACGATATACTCCCATAGAGATTTTGCCTCTCTGCCTCCGTACTTTTTTCCCGGCGTTGAGTTGCGCTTTGTCTGAGCTTCAAGCTCTCCTGCCGCCTCGTAAAGAAACGATATAGCCTTATCCTCCAATTCAGTTTCACACTGGATACGGAAATCCTCGAATTCTACATGCATTTTATTGCCCCCCGGTGAAGCGGAGATAAAATTCAAGCTGTGAGCCTCTTCCCATTTCCATTGGGTTATCAATAAGCAGGATTTCATACACACGCCCGTTAATAATAATGCGGCTATTCTCCGCCTCTATGCCATTTGCAATCTTTACAAAGTCAGATACAAATATATGCGTCGATTCTTGGATTTTCGCGTTGTATGTATAGCGTGAATCGCCTGAAGTCAAGTCCAACCAGCCTTTCAGTCGTTGCGCGTCATTCCAATCGCGTACAGTCTCTCCAATTTCATTTTTGGTTACTGTGCTCGTTTGGATTATCGCCGTTATATTTCCGCCTATACCGTTCATACGCCGACTCCTCCACCGAATCTCGCGCGTTTGTATGGTTTGAGGAAACCGAGAAGCGAAACAGGATAACCAAGCAACGTGTTAGCCGCCGTTTGATCTACATATGTCACAGAATGCCTTGAAATTGTTTCGGACGCTACGCCTATTTTATCTCCGCCGCCGCTTAAATCCCATTTAATCATCCTCGCAACACCGAGTTTAATGTCCATCGGGTATTCACCGTCAGCAGAAATAACGCGACTGAAATCGTTGTTGGTATATCCTTTGATAGACTGCTCGATAGCAGAAAGTTTTGCTTCGAGCAGTCTATCGTCTTCGTCTGTTGTCACATATTGCCGAAGTTCAGAAACAGAAAGAATCATTTAGCCCACCGCCGTCCGCGTTAAGCCTTTACCTTCAGAATGACAACCTTCGATTCGTTCGTGAGCGCAGGCATACCGAACGCCGTGCAGATGATCTTGTCGCCGACGCCGGTCTCGCGCTCGTGCTCTACGAGGTTGCCACGCTTGAGGAAATAGGTGATTGCCGTGAGATCGTCTTCGGTTTCGTTGTCGTTGTTCAGCTTGATAATCGGGTTGAGGTAATACTGTGCCCCTGCCGCGAGGTCGTTCACCTTGTCGCCAACCTTAAGCGTAACGCCGGGAGCTACCTTATCCTGATATTCCTTGATGTTTTCGGCAGTAATCGTCACACTGCCGGACGAGCTGACTTCTGCCGATACGCGGCGCACCTTGTTTGATACAACAACATCGCAACCGGCAACACGACCGATAGCGCCGGTGGACATAACGCCGCTCTGATACTTGTCAGCCGATGTAAATTCAGCGTCTTTGCGGAGTGTCGTTTTCTGCTTGCTGTGAATCAGGATAACCTTTCTGCTGTCCTCCTCCTCGCCGAACATATCAACGCCATCAACGATAGCGCCATATTTGATTGTTGCGCTCGAAGCGTCAACAATATTCTTCGATTCGTATAGCACAGCAACGCGGTCGTTGTCAAGCTTTTCAGAAATCGACATTGCGATTTGATTTGTAGCAGTTCCCATAGGATTGCCATAGCCGGAAAGCTGCGCCTCGTCGGTAAGCATAACGCCCTTACCGATCTTCTTAATGCCGTACTGCGCAGTTGTAAATGCCATCTTTGTAGTGTCGATAGGCTGACCTTCTTCAAGGTCTGTCGCTTCGCCGATATATCCCCAACGCGGAACCGTAACAGTGGAACCGGGTACTCCGCTGAGAGTGGAATCTACCTTAATGTAGCCGGTCATTACCGCCTTGTTCTTCACCTTCGCGTTAATCATGTCGCTAACGACTTGCGGGTCGAAAACGTCGCCGTTTACAAGGGTCGTAGTCTTTGTTAAATCTGCCATAATTCACTTATCCTTTCATCAGTTGGCTATATTGTTCCGGGTTTGTGCGCTTAAGCTCAACACGGGACGCATAGCCCATTTTTTCAAATTGTTCTCGCGTGATAGGCTCTCCGCCATCATCGTTACCAGGGAGACGGTTCACCAACACTTTTTTTGTAGCCGCACCGTCAAAGTGTGCGGGGAGCTGCGTCTTAAGAGCAGCAATTTTATCGTCAATGCCTTTCAAATGTCCGTCGTCGCCAAGCTCAAGAGCGCCCTTTGATTTGAGCTTAAAGGTAACATAGTCCATGTCATCAGCCTTGACGCCTGCGGCAAGCAGAGCGGCATTAATTTCTCCGTTAATCTGCGATTCGCGCAATTCGGTCTGAAGCTGCTCGATTTGCTTCTCGTATGCGATGATTTTCTCTTGCAAGCCTGTACTGTCCTTTGTGGACTTTTTCAGTTCCGCAATGAGTTTTTGCGCCTCCGTAAGCTCCGACAACTTGCTTTCGTGATCTGTTTTCAGCTTCCCGTATCTGATATCGAGGTTTTCTTCTGATGCCGTGTAAATCTTGTTGGTTTTCATAGCCTCCAAGATCGCGTTTGCCGCCTCGTCTCCGACTCCGTTTGCCTTTAGGATTTCTGCTAATGTCATTTCGTTTTTCCTTTCTATGTAGGCTTTTTACGAGTTCTCCCCTCGATAGAAAATAGCTATTTTACATCGTGCAACGATGAAATATACAATAAGTGGCGTGGGAAACGACACTTGTATACATGTTTTTACTTCAAAAGCGACTTTGTAGCGCGGAGGCTGATAATCATAGTGCGGAGCATATCGTCCGTAACATCAAGCCCATTCTCATTTCCGCGCAACGCGCCAAGATCAACAAGCTCCTGCGTTTCAGCTCGCAGGCTTTCCGGAACATCATCTACGGTCTTGTATCTGTTCACACTCTCCGCCTCCTTCCCGTCGTTAATATACTTCACACCGTAGTAATTGCAAACGCCCTTTGCGATTGCCTCCGCAATTTCCTCCGTGTGATCGATAATCCACAAAGCGACCTCGTCAACATCGTGGAAGTCCACCTCAACATAGACACACGGGCAATTTGTCGCTCTCGTCTCGTACAGTTCAGGTCTCGCCGTGATTCCGTCTGAGGTTCCGGGGGTAATCGGTGCCAAAGTCGCCATAATGGCTTTACACGCCTTTTCTCCCTCGCCGTTCAGCGCATAGCAAAACAGGCGCGTGCCGGATGTTTTATTGTTGTACGCGTTAGTGTGTACGCAAATATGCAGGTTCGCTCCCCATGCGTTACTTTCTGTTACACGCGCCTGCATACCGTCTGTAACATTCGTTTTTGCGGAAAAACCGCAACGCTCAAGCGCAGAAACAAGGCTCTTTGCGATTTTGCGGCACTGCACAGCCTCCGTTGTATTACCGGCTGCGTATGTATTCGCTGTTTGGTCTGATGGGCTTACATAGATTTTCTTAGGCATTATCAGATTCTCCTTTCTTTCGTTCATGCTGCGTGCCGAAATAGAACGCAATAACGGTAGATACTACCGTAAGAACGTTGTCCGGCTGAATTTCTCCGCGCAAAGCAAGCACGGCGAAAACGGCAATCACCGTCAGCGTGACTACCGTCTTTACCTTTACCATATTGGAAAGGTTTTCGACAAACTTTTTCATTTCATCATCCTTTCTTGTAATACTGCTACAGTCATCGACTCGGCGCGATTTAACATTCTCGCACAGTATGTATTTGCCCATATGAGCTATTCTTTGCCTCGGTTACCAGCCATTAACGCCGCCGACTGTTTCAGTTGAATTAAAAAAGCAACCTGTAAATTTTAATTACAAGTTGCTTTATTGCGACAAGTTAAGTTGTCTTTAGTTAATTCTGTTGTTGTTATGCTGTAGTTAGTCTATCGCAGATTTTGATTCAAATAATCATTATTTTTTCTTGAAATATTTATCTACAATAGCAAGAACCCTATATGAATATGGTGACGGACTTATACCAAGTTTCGCTTGCATAAATGCTTCCGATAAAAATTCGTCGATATCTTTATCTGCATATGATGATATTCGTACAGAAAACCAATCGGCTCCATCTCTTTCTTTATTATATTCTCTTTGTACTTTTCTTAATTCTTTCCAAAATTCTGTATCTATTTTTTCACGTGACTGAGATAAAGAATGAGCAAATTCGTGATATGTAACACCAAGATACTGATTATCTCCTAAGTTAGCAATATCTGTTGCTTTTTTGTTCCTTAAAGTTTTCGTAGAAATCTTTATTGATGTATTTCCATTCAGCATATATGCGCTTCCACCCTCTGTAAAGTTCCCTCTTTCAATTACATAACTAACGCACGTACTATTATATTCTGAAAGAAGCCTATCAAAATGATCTATGTTATCTTTTACGGCTTGCGGGTCTACTCCTACAGATTTAGATATATCAACAGAAATACCATGTTTTTTCAACAGATCTTCACTGTATTTTTGTAGCGCTTCTATGCTGCCAATCGGACTTTCTGACGCAATAAAATAATTTTTCCGAAATTCTTCAAAGTTTTCCGTTTTGTCAAGCCCGAAGAATTCCGCGCGTTCCTGCAACGTTTTCAGCTCGTCATTATCGAGCGCCCATCGTGCGCGCTGAAGCGATTGGCAGCGGCAATTGCAATCTTCTGCCGGGTCTCCGAAGTCTCCCGGATACATAGCTTTATTGCCGCCAATTTCAAACGGTTCGTCAAGCTCTCGAATTTGCCCGTCAAGCTGCCTGTGTGTATCGCGTGTATTGCCGTCGAGCGTTGCGTCCCATTGTTTAAGCACGTCAGCGCCCTTGCTCTTCGCATCTTTCTGCGCGTCGTAGCAGGACGCCTGTTGTATTCTGTGTGATTCCGTCCTAACTATTTTCCGTGTGTTTCCAAGCGGCGCGTTTGTAGCTGCTGAAATATTCCTTGCTATTTCGTTATAAGACATTCCGCTCGCAATTCCACGGCTTATTTCAGAGCTGATAGCCTTTTTCATATTTGCAACATCGACGCCAAGAGCTGTGTACAAATCGCCTTTGATTTTTGAATCTGTTACAACGGCTCGTACAATATTCTGCGGGTCGATTTGTAGAATCAGCGGCACTCCTTGCCCGTGCATATCATACATTGTACCTATGAACGCGTTTGTATAGGATGCGCTTAGGAAATCGGAGATAGAAGAAAATTCGTTGCTGTGAAGTTGATCTAAGATGCCGGAAACTTGCGCGCGCAACGCTTTTTGATGCGCAATTCTATATATCACATTTTTTGCGTCAGCGTCATCTCTTCCAAGCATTTTTGCGAGCATATCATCAATATCCGATAGCGCCTTTTGATATTGATGCTCTACCTCTTTTAGCACTTTTTTCTCATCGCCGATTAACCACTCGGCGACCTCTGCTTGACGCTTATTCAACAGCTGTAACCTCCTCCGTAGGAACTACAGGAGGCGGGTATGGATTGTCTTCGATCTTCGGAAGCTTGTCCTTGATATCATCGTAATTGATATCGAGCACATCGCATATGTTCTGCATAAGCGTCTCATTGTCAAGATAACTTGCAATATTAAGCAAAGTTCCAATCTGCACTTGTTGACGCTGCGCGTCTGTCAGTTCAATTTGCGCGTTATCCTGCGCGTTTGTCATAACCTCGCGCTCAAATGCAAAATATATATCCTTCTGCTGATAATCCGTTCCGTTTTGCTCGTTGATTTCCGCAAGAACGACTTTTAATAGCTTCCGCATAAACTGTTTCATGCGAATTTCGAGCTTGTTGCATTTCAGGTCGAGAAGCGCATACCGTGATTTAATGACAATGTTTGTTATATTACCGTCCCCAATCTGCGCAGAGTTGAACCCCATTCCGAAACGGTAAATGTTTTTTTCATCGAGTTCAAGCTTCGTTTGACGCGCCTGATATGGGATATCAATCGTTTTGATATCTACGCCGCCGTCATCGTCAACACCTATTTGCTTCTTTGCCTTAATGTTAAGCATCAGCTCGTCGAGGTCGTCGCCTTGGAATCCTTTAACGACATATAACGATTCGTTAGTATCTTGGATGTTGTTCGAAAGTCCGCACGACATTAAATCATAATCGTC
>JBJDZF010000226.1:0-3521 GCA_051867855.1 Eubacteriales bacterium | reverse complement strand
TCCGGATACTCCTGTGCGTGTATACGTATGTATTCTTCCATTCCCGCCGCGCGAGACGCAACCGAGACCAGCGACACCATGCGATTACCACGGTTTATATTGAGTATTTTGGCGATTGGTCCCAATTCGTGCGTCGGGTAGTTCTCGCAGTTACGGGTCAGGTAGTTGCGCAAGCGGTAATGCCTGTTACGGTCACCGCCCGCGATCTCCCCACAGAGGTAGTGCCCGTACGCACCGTGGCAGTGAACGATGTCCCCCAGTAAACCGTGCCGAACCAGCGAAGTCGCGAGCAACTCTTCCTTGCCGAAACAGCAGTTCTCCATGAACATCAGCGGAGTCCCGATTGTTTCCTGCGTGTGGACCATATCCCACAGTTCTTCAACGGAATACGCGCCGCCGACTTCAAGTGCCACGGGGATACCTGCTTTCAGCGCGTCGATGGCAACCGCTACATGGGTTTCCCACGAGGTTGCGATATATACCCCATCAAGTTGCTTTTGATCCAATACCGCCCGGTAGTCCGTAACCCCTATCGGACGTTTTCCGGAAACCTTTTCGACCTCATTCTGCGCTTTTTCCACCCGATCCGGATATTCATCGCAGACTGCCGCGATCTCCACATCCGGCATTTTCAGAAGTACGGCGGTTGAAATGCCCTCACCACGCTGCCCGTACCCAATGACGCCGATCCTGAACTTTTCCATTATCTTTTCTCCTCGATTGATCTGTGTTTTACCTGTTTATTATTCTGTTTTTATTTGCCGACCGTTAAAAACATACTTTCCTTTTCTTTCCGTGCCCTTAATTGACCTTCAGATATGCTTTATATACCTGATCGTCTACAAGATCAACCGGGGTAATAACCCTGTCAAACACGCCTCTTCCGCCCTCTTGCTCTGCCTCAAGAATCAAATTTTTGCTCTCCCTGTCTTTGAAATCAGATTTCAGATTGGTAACTACGGAAAGGAAGGCGCCATCACATTTATGTGCAATGTGCTTTTCACCTTTAGAGGAATACCAGAAGCAGAAGCAGGAGTTATAAATGCCGCCAATGCTCTCTTCCGATTCGCGGAAACTCATGCAGAAGTTATCGGCATAGCACATATCAAACCAGTTGTTTCCCGCATGGTCATAAAAGCCGCAACTTTGATCAAACATTGCAAAATCCAATGTGAAAAGCGGGTGAATGTTTCTCAGAAAATTTCCGCGGGAACGGATATCGAAACCGATCAGAACATTGGCAATGCGCATATCAGTAAAGGTGTTGTCAAATCCCTCCACAAGCACACCCACGCTCTCTGCGGTTCCGGCTCCGACAATATGGACATTCCGGATATCCGCATCCGATGAGCCGTAGTTTGCGCCGTATTTGATATGCACACCGATCACGGTATGCTTGATCGATACATTTCTGATCGAAGTCTCGCGCCCTCCGTCTATCGACACGCCGTTTGCACGGTTGTTTCCGTCAAGAATTCCACCCTCTAAGTAATAATTGCTTCCATTCGTCTCAATATCGTTCGCCTCATTCTTTCCGCCCAGGCGTATCATTGCCTCGCCGTCGCTCCAATCGTCCGATGCTTTGATCACGGCATAGTTAGACAGTTTGAGCGACACGCTGAGTCGCGGGTCGGCGGGTGTGATGATCGGCTTTGAAACAGTATAGGTACCGTCAGGAAAATACAGTGTTCTGTTCGGATTTTCATCTATGACACGCTGGAGCGCGTCGGATACATCCGTGCTTCCGTCGTTCGGAATCCAATCGGTAACAACAATATCTCTGCTTGAGTATTCTGACATTTTCTGTTCTACCCTCTCTGTAATCTTTTCGTTCTTCAATATTACGGGACGGAGCCTTCCACAGGGGTCCCTCTCCTTTTGTCTGTCTTTCGGTTATTCCCTAACTTCAAAAGCAATATAATCAAAAGCTCCGATCGGTGCATCCAAAACGACCCTGTCACCGTACAGCGTCCCGGAGCAGTTCAAAAATTCGATACTGCGGTAATTTTTCCAAAGCCTGATCTCCGGGTTCAGGACACTGTCCGCAAAGCAGTTGAAGAGTCCGACCGACAGGCTTCCCTCTCCCTCTTTGCACAGGCAGTAAAGGCCCGGATTTCCGCCGCAAAAAGCAGGCAGTTTTCTGTCTGCGATCCATTCAGCACTTTCACGCAGCAAATTCTGTACGAGATACCCACGATGCAATCCGGAGATTCTCGGTAGAGACGATGAATCGTACAGAAACACCAAAAACTTCTGCCCGTTTGCGTTTTGATAGGTATATGCAAAGGGGATCTCCCCTGCTCCCGAACCCGCGTACAACCTGACGCGGCAGGATTTTTCCGTTTCGACCGAAGCCAAGCGTCCCTCTCCCAGATGGACCACTGCCCGCTCCGCAGGCTCGGGTGAGCGCAAAGCAAGCACTGTTTCGGACTCGAAATGCAACTCCCCGCGCAAACCTGTGTCTATTCCATGTTCGCGTAAGATCTCTGCGGCTACTGCATCCAATATCGCACCGTTTTTAAGCTTTTCAACATCGATATGCCTTGCCGCCTCACCGAACAGAGCACAACAGAGTCCTTCCTCCTCATGAACGGTAGGAATCCCGGCGGTGGCAAGAGCCGTCGCTGCAAGCGGATAAGGCGAATACTCGCTTGCCGTACTCAAATCAAGATCGGCATTCTTCAAAAGTTGAGGATAAGTCGGAACTGCCACACCTCGGGCCTTCTTGCCGTCAAACATACGGCTGATCGCCTCAAGCCTGTCCATATCCCGAATATGCCGTTCAAGATATCCGGTCTCATAGTATGGAGATGAAACATAATCCATCATGTATTTGAAACTTCCGTCAAAGCTCCCGTCTGCACGCATCACCGCGTCAAACAGTTCCAAATATGCAGCAGGGCTGTTGCACCGCGCGCGCGGATATGTATCTCCCTCGGCAAATAATTCTATTCCCCGCCCACGGCAGAACGATGCAAACATCCGCTCATGCTCAAAGACTGACGGAAGCTCGGTCGTATAATTATTAAAGGATGTCCAATACGGTGCGCCATGCAAACGCAATATTTTCGGATTGTTTCCTGCAAGTATATCAGTCAACTCGATGGGGGTGGTTCCGTCGATATCCCACTGACAGTGCGCAGCACAAAGCGCTACACAAACGCCCGGATCGACCGCATCCACGGCACTGCGGATATCCTTCGCAAGCAGACGCAATGAATCGCCCTGCGCCTTCAGCCACGCATCACGGTAGCGGTTGGGCTTTCCCGAAAAGGCAAGGCGCATCAGATCCTCACGCTCTATCTCCTCACCACACAATTCCCGAATCCGACGCATATGCTCGTCGCACGCACAACAGAAATATCCACCGTGCTGGGACATTCTGTAATCGTCATCCAGAAAGATCGTTTTCACTCCGGTACCCGCGATTCTGGCAACATAGCGAGAGGTAAGCCTGCGGAAAGACGTATCCGTTGGGCAATGCGTACCGGGCCTGACTCGTCCGGACACATCCATCAGCT
>JBJDZF010000225.1:0-3526 GCA_051867855.1 Eubacteriales bacterium | reverse complement strand
AGACAGTGGTCGGGGAATACGGCAGCGAGCGTATTAGCGCCGCGGCAACCCGTTTTTACCGTAAAGGCGGGATATTTTTCGGACAGTAGTCTTTTTTACTGTGCGGTTTTAAGTATCCGAATATGATATACTGTTTACGAAACGCCGGAAGATTTTTCGGCGCATAGCGTCGTGTGCTCATTTCCCCGTAAGTCGGGAAGCGGTGCCGGCGCGCGTTTTGTCGGAGGTTAAAAATGGCTGATATTTTTGATCTGTTTAAAAAGATCTCAAAGAGCGAGGCGGAGCCGCAGACTCCGATAAAATACATAGTGGCGGGACTGGGTAACCCCGGCAGGGAATATGCGTATACAAGGCACAACGCCGGATTCCTCGCGGCGGATTTTCTGGCGGATAAATACAGTGCTTCGGTGACCCGCGCAAAATTCGAAGCGCTGGTGGGCGACACGGTCATACGCGGGGAAAGGGTCCTGCTCATGAAGCCGCAGACTATGATGAACCTTTCGGGTGAGGCTGTTGCGCGCGCGGCGGATTTTTACAGGATACCGCCGGAGAACGTGATAGTTATCTTCGACGACATCTCGCTCGAACCGGGGAGACTGCGCGTGCGCCGCAAGGGCAGTGACGGCGGTCACAACGGAATAAAGAGCGTGATTCGGAGTCTCGGTTCGGACGGTTTTCCGCGAATCAAGATAGGGGTAGGGCAGAAGCCGCACCCCGATTACGATCTTGCGGCATGGGTGCTTTCGGAGCTTCCCGAATCGGACAGAAAAAAGATCTTCGACAGCTTCGGCAGGCTGTCGGAGGGGCTGGAAAATATCATCGCGGGAGATGTTGACGCTGCGATGCAGATATGCAACGGGGCGTGCTGACGGAGTTTTCTGTTCCGTCCGCTCCCGCCGCAATGCCCGGTATACCGGGAAATGATAGATTTGTCAGGAGATAATCCGTTATGAATATACTTACAGACTGCATCCGTTCGGACGGCGAGTATTCGCAGCTGCTCGGAACCTTGCGCAAGGCTTCGCTTTCGGCGTCGCCGCTTCCGATCCTTGTCGCCGGACTTTGCGACGGAGCGACGGACGCGGCATATGTCTCTCTCATCGAGGATATGCGGGCGTCGGGGACAGGGGGAACGGTACTGCTCATTTGCTCCGAGGAAAAGGAATGCGCGAGACTTGTGAGCTTCCTTGGTCAGTATTCGATACGCGCCGCGTTCTTCACGGGCAGAGATCTCACGCTTTATAACATAACCGCCTCTCATGAGTACGAGCATGAGAGGCTTAAGGTGCTTTCGGGACTTATGTGCGGCACTTACGATGTCGTTGTGACGACGCCCGATACCGCGCTCGGGTATACCATACCGCCGAAGTCGCTCGCGGAGAACCGTATAGTACTTGAGTACGGCAAAAATTGCCCCGAGACGTCCGAGCTTTCTTCCATGCTTACCGCGGCGGGTTATGTGCGCGTGGAAATGGTGGACGCGCCCGGGCAATTCGCGCTTCGCGGCGGCATTGTGGACATATATCCGCCGTACGCGACCTTTACCGATATCGACAGGGTTGCGGATGCCGGCTCCGTTGCAGTGAGAGTCGAGCTGTTCGGAGACGAGATCGACCGCATGGAGCTGTTTGATCCCGAGACGCAGAGAATGACGAGAACGCTTGACGATATCACCGTGTTCCCGGCAAGGGAGCTGTTACTCACACCCGAAAAGAGGGTGGCGGTGAGAAGCGCGATCGAGGCGAATTTCGCAAAATGCCGCGATGAGCGTGCGTGTATGGAAATGGCGGCGGAAATTGCCGCCGTCGACGGAGGGGGCGAGCTTAATTTCGCCGACAAGTACATTACGCTCGTTTATCCGGAACGCGCCTCACTGCTCGATTATCTCGCGGGCACGCGCCTTGTCCTGATAAAGAACACTGCCGCCGTGGAGGATCGTCTCAAGGCGGCGGAGTGGCATATGAATCAGACTGTTACAGAGCTGCTTGAGGGGGGGACGATAGCACCGAAGTATACCGACTATTCAAAGCCCCGCTCATCTCTCGATGTTTTCCTGTCGTCGCGCGCCACGGCGCATTTCGATTCGCTCGGGCAGGGAATGAGCTCAAAAAAGCTCGCCGCAATGTTCACCTTCCGCACAAAGCATATGGTATCATACAGCGAAAACCTCGAGCTGCTCTGCGAGGACATTGAGGGATACAGGCGCGGCGGGTATCGCGTTATAATAACCGCGGAGAACGAGACTGCCGCGAAAAATCTCTGCGGTCTGCTTACCGAACGCGCTCTCAACGCGGTCGTCGAGACACAAGAGGGAGATTATACTATTCAGACGCTCCCGAAAAACGTCATAATGATAAAGTTCAGGCAGTATATAAAGGGATATGAGCTGACGACCCCGCGTATTGCCCTGCTTTCCACAAATCCCGACAGCCGTGACGCGGCGGTTTCCGCAACGTCCGCGCTCCGCTCACGCCGCAAAAAGAAGAAGAACTCGCAGAGTATTCTTTCGTACAATGACCTTGAGGTAGGGGATTTTGTCGTTCATGAGACCTACGGTATAGGTCAGTATATGGGAATACAGAATCTGACGGTCGACGGAGTATCGAGGGACTATATTGACATCAGATACGCGGGCAGCGATCGTCTGTTTCTGCCCGCAGACAAGCTCGACAAGGTGTCCAAATATATAGGTGCGCACTCGGATGACGGACTCGTCAAGCTCTCAAAATTCGGGGGAGCCGACTGGGGGCGCGCAAAAGCCAAGGCAAAGGCGGCGGTAAAGGAGATTGCAAAGGATCTAATAAAGCTTTATGCGGAGAGGGCGCGCAGACCGGGATTTGCGTTTCCCGCCGACGACGACCTGCAACGGGACTTTGAGGCGGCGTTTGAGTACGACGAGACAGACGCACAGCTTGACGCCGTGGAGGACATCAAGGAGGATATGATGAAGCCCGTGCCGATGGATCGCCTGCTCTGCGGCGACGTCGGCTTCGGAAAGACGGAGGTAGCACTTCGCGCGGCATACAAGGCAGTGCTCGGCGGAAAGCAGGTGGCGATACTCGTGCCGACTACCATACTCGCACTTCAGCATTTTCAGACGATACAGAGCCGTATGAGGTCGTTTTCCGTCAATGTTGATATGATCTCACGCTTCCGCAGTCCAAAGCAGCAGGCGCAGACGATACGTGCGCTCAAGCGGGGTGATGTGGACATCGTTGTGGGTACGCACAGGCTTATATCAAAGGACATCGAGTTCAGGGATCTCGGTCTGCTCATAATTGATGAGGAGCAGCGCTTCGGCGTTGCGCAGAAGGAAAAGCTGAAGCAGATATCCGGCAACATCGACGTGCTGACGCTCACGGCAACCCCCATACCGCGAACACTCAATATGGCGATGGGCGGAATACGCGACATCTCTATCCTCGACGAGGCGCCGGGAGACCGTCTACCCGTGCAGACGTACGTGCTCGAGCACGACGATCTGATAATTCTGGAAGCGATAAGACGTGAGCTGCGCCGCGGAGGG
>JBJDZF010000224.1:0-3530 GCA_051867855.1 Eubacteriales bacterium | reverse complement strand
TTATTGTATCATTTTTTGGTGAGTTTGTCGACTCTACTTACAGTATAGCATTCCACTTGAAGGGAGGTGCGGAGGGAAGCTTCTTTGGGGAAGTTTTCTCACCGCAATAGAAATTGTCATAGCTGATGCGGGGAAACTTTTCGAGAAAAGGTTTTCCCCGCCCCCTTTCAAAAGCTTTAAAACTAATTATATTTTATCCAAGTCCGAAGTTCTTGAAAGAGGGGTGCGGGGAGGTACTTCTTTTAAGAAGTTTCCTCCCCGCAAAAACACATATCAGCCCCCCTACCCGCGGGGTTTGCCCTTGGAAAAGAGGGCGGCGATATAACCGAAGATGATCGCGGCGGCGATTCCGCCCGCAGCCGACGTAAGTCCGCCGGTCAGTGCGCCGAGCAGTCCTTTTTCGTCGACCGCCTCACGCACGCCCTTTGAGATAAGGTATCCGAATCCCGTAAGCGGGGTAGTTGCGCCTGCGCCCGCGAAATCCACGAGCGGCTTATAAAGCCCAATACCCCCGAGAATGACTCCTGCCACGACGTATGATACCAGAATGCGTGCGGGAGTCAGTTTTGTTTTGTCGATGAGGATCTGCGCTATAACGCAGAACGCACCGCCTATTACAAAAGCCCAGACATAATCCATCAAAATATCCATTATTATTCTTCCTCCCGTTTATGCGCGGCAGAATCTTACGAGGTGCCCAACCGCGGGTATAGCCTCGCCCTGCTGAATGCTGGCAGGACTCATCATAGCTCCCGTCCCGATAAACAGTACATTATTTATTTCGCCGCGCTCGATTTTCGGTAAAATATACGAGGCAATGACCGTGGCGGAGCAACCGCATCCGGAGCCGCCCGCGTGCGTGTCCTGCGCCTCACGGTTATAAATAATCATTCCGCAGTCATTGTATTTTTTCTTTATGTCGAGTCCGTCGACCGCCAACAGCTCGCAGAGTATCGAGCCGCCCTCCCAGCCGAGGTCTCCCGTCACTATAAGATCCACGTGCTCCGGCGACAGTTCACCGTATTCAAAATATCTCTTTATCGTGTCCGCCGCCGCGGGCGCCATCGCCGCGCCCATGTTATTCGCGTCATTAATGCCTTTTTCAATGACGATTCCCGGCAGTGCCTCGGCAATTCGGACTTTTCCGCCGCTGCCGATTATAAAAGCACCCGCGCCGGTGACGGTCCATTGTGCGGTCGGAGTTCTCTGCGCGCCGTATTCGATGGGCGTGCGGTACTGCCTCTCCGCAGAGCTGTTGTGCGAGGACGCCACGGCGGCACATTTTCCGAAATACCCCGCCGAGGTCATCATGGCAGAGAGCATAAGTCCCTCCGCGGCAGTTGAACACGCTCCGTACAAACCGTAATAGGGTATGTCAAAATCGAGCAAGCCGTATGAGGACGCAACGCACTGATTGAGCAGATCTCCCGCCATAAGCGCGTCTATATCACGTTCGGACAGCTTCGACTTCGACATGGCTACGTTAAGCGCCATTCTCTGCATCTCGCTCTCCGCCTTTTCCCATGTGTTTTTGCCGAATCGGTCCGTGCTGTCGTGAACGTCAAAGCAGTCCCCGACGGGTCCCTCAAACTCGTGCCTGCCTACGACCGAAGCACAGGACAGAACGGTTGCCGAGGCGTTGAATTTAAGTGTTTTTTTCTGCATATGACATCTCTCCGTAAATTTTTTTCCTGTGCGGCGCAAATCGCCCCGCACATTCATAATTTGCTTAAACATTTCATATTATTTGTATTTTATTTTTTCTATATACCTTGCAAAGATATTTTTGTTATGGTATAATGAACGCAGAAAGATTTGCTTTGCAAATCTTTGGGCTTCGCCCCTCGCACACTGCGTGTGCCTGCGTCATTGACGGCTTCGCAAAAATGCTCTTGCAAGCAAGCATTTTTGCTTCATGGTATAATACTTTAAGTATAAGGTCGCCGTGTAAACAGTTGCATTACTGATTATTTCAGATTCCGATATATTCTGCACGGCACCGAAGGAAAGGAATCAAAATGGCGGTATTGGGTATAATATGCGAGTTTAATCCGCTTCATTCGGGGCATAAATATCTTCTCGATCATGCACGCGCCGCCAGAGATACGGTAGTCTGCATTATGAGCGGCAACGCGACCCAGCGCGGTGAGCTTGCCGTGTGTGACAAGTATTACAGGGCGGAGGCGGCGGTGCTTTGCGGTGCAGACCTTGTGCTCGAGCTTCCGTACCCCTGGTGCGCGTCTTCTGCGGAATTTTTTGCGCGGGGCGCTGTGGCGGTGCTATCCCGTATATGCGACCGACTGCTGTTCGGTTCCGAATGCGGGGATGCGGAATGTATTCGTCGTTGGGCAGAAACTGCGTTGAGCGCGGACTTTGCGGAAGAATATGCCGTGCGCATGAGAGATGGCGGACGCGCAGCGCAGGTGTATCTCGGACTGCTCGCCGAACGTACGGGAAGTGAGCCACTGTCAAACGATATACTGGGGATCGAATATATGAAAGCGGCGTGGACCCTTGGCGCGGACATTGGCTTTCAGACTCTGAAACGCAGTGGAAGTGCGTACAGGGAAGAGGAAGTTGAACAGGGAATGCATCCGTCCGCCACCGCGCTGCGCAAGCTGATGGAGAGCGACGGTATAAGCGCCCTTGCTTCAAGGCTTCCGCCGGAGAGCGCGGAGGTAATTGAGCGCGCATGGGAGCGGGGAGAGATCGCAGATATGCGGAAATTTTACTCTTTTGCACGCTTCTTCTTCGCGTTGAGCTCACCGTCCGGATTTTCGGACCTTTTCGGCGCCTGTGGCGGCGTCGCGGAGAGGATCTGCCGTGCGGCAAGAGATAGTGCCGACGGTGAGGAATTTTTCGATTTAATGAAAACAAAGCAGTATACCGATGCACGCCTGCGCCGTACGCTTTTGTTTTGTCTTACGGGTGTGCGGGATGGGCTTGTCTCGGGTATCCCGGCGTATACCAACCTGCTCGCGGCAGGACCGCGCGGCAGGGAGCTGCTTTCGCTTATCCGCAAAAGAGACGGGGTAATTCCGATCGTGACCAAGCCCGCAGATGCGGCGGCAATCGACTCCGCGGCGGCACGGGAGCAGTCCTGCCTGTCGACTTCTCTCAATACGGTATTCGCCTCTTCTCTGCGCAAACCGCTGTCCGGTGGAGAAATGCTGAAAAAAATGCCTTTTATCGGTTTGTGAAGCCTCAAAAGGTACACCTGCAACTCGGGTGCAGGCGCCCACGCTGTTTTACCGATTTTTTCATTTTAAGTGTCAATTTGCCTTTTGATATTGACTTTGAGGCGTGTTTGGGGTATAATATATATTAAAAAGAGTTTTAAGATGGGAGGAAAAGATTGTGGCTGATGAGAATAGCCGACAGGTCAGCGGAAAGTACCTGATGTATAAAAACAGACCTCTGGTACGCGAGGATAATACCATCTGCTATGGAGATTTGAACGAAAAGTGTATTTTGATTCTTGAGATCATGTCATATAAGAATGTGGGCGATAACAGGGTGCCGGACAAAAT
>JBJDZF010000223.1:0-3541 GCA_051867855.1 Eubacteriales bacterium | reverse complement strand
ATATTTTTCCGTTGTGATATACTAACTCTATGTATGTGGAGCCGTTAGCCGGAGCTTTCGGCTTCAGAAAGGAAACGAACGGACAATGCAGGACAAATTCAATACAAAATATTCGTTTGTCGATAACGAGAAGGAAATACTCGATTTCTGGCGTGAGCACGACTGCTTCCATGCGCTGAAGAAAAAGAACGAAAACGGACCGAAATACCGCTTTATTGACGGTCCCATCACGGCAAACAATCCCATGGGTATTCACCATGTCTGGGGAAGAACGCTGAAGGATACCTTTATAAAATACCACGCCATGAAAGGATGCGATACTCACTATCGCAACGGCTTTGATTCGCAGGGACTCTGGGTCGAGGTCGAGGTGGAAAAGGAGCTTGGATTCAAGACAAAGCACGATATCGAGGCTTACGGACTGGATAAATTCACGGATAAGTGTATCGAGAGAGTCAAGAAGTTCTCCTCCGTCATTACAGAGCAGTCGGTAAGACTGGGTCAGTGGATGGATTGGGACAATTCGTACTTTACGTATACCGACGAGAATATAACCGGTATCTGGTCATTTCTCAAGAAGTGCCATGAGAACGGATGGATAAAAGAGGAATATAAGCCCATGCCGTGGTGCTCGAGATGCGGCACCTCGCTCTCCGAACACGAGATGACAGGCTCCTACCGTGAGATAGAGCACGAGGCGGTGTTCTTCAAGCTTCCGATCCTCGGCTCAAACGATTACATTCTTGTCTGGACCACCACGCCGTGGACGCTTTCGGCAAACGTGGCACTTGCGGTAAACAAGGACATGAATTACGTGAGACTTCATGTCGACGGGGAAGATCACAATTATATCACTTCCGAAAATTATTATAAACAGAAATTTGCGGGCAAGGAGGGAGTGACGCTCCTTGACACGATGAAGGGTACTGCCCTTGAGGGACTTGAGTACGAGACCTGCTTCCCCGAGATGGAGCAGCAGAATTTTACGCATAAGATCGTACTCTGGGACGAGGTCGACGATACGGAGGGATGCGGAGTCGTACACATCGCTCCGGGTTGCGGCGCGGAGGACTTTGAGCTCGGCGAGTCGATAGGACTGCCGAGGATAATCCCGATAGACGAGTACGGAATTTTCTACGACGGCTTCGGCTTCCTTACCGGAGTGGACGCACAGGAGAGCAGACAGCTCGTGTTTGACGAGCTCAAAAAGAGAGGCAAGCTCTTTTATACCCATAAATACAAGCACAGCTATCCAGTCTGTTGGAGATGCAAGCACGAAATTCTTTTCCGTCTGGTCAAGGAGTGGGCGATCGCCGTTGACGAGCTTCGCCCGAGACTTATCGCAAATGCGAAAAAGGTCGAGTGGAATCCCCCGTATCAGGGCAAGAGAATGCTCGACTGGCTTGAGAATATGTCCGACTGGAATATCTCCCGCAAGCGCTTTTACGGTCTGCCGCTTCCGTTTTATGTCTGTCCGGATTGCGGCAAGCTGACTGTTGTCGGTTCCAAGGAGGAGCTGTATGAGCTGGCAGTCGATAAGTCGAAGGTGGACGCCGTTCCTCACCTGCACAGACCGTGGATAGACGAGGTGAAGATCAGATGTCCCGAGTGCGGAGCCGAGGTAACAAGGATCCCGCAGGTAGGCGACGTTTGGCTCGACGCGGGCATAGTTCCGTTCTCGACGCTCAAATATTTCACCGACAAGGACTACTGGAAGCAGTATTTCCCCGCAGAGTATGTGCTTGAGATGAAGGAGCAGATCCGTCTGTGGTTCTATTCCATGCTCTTTATGAGCACAGTGCTTGTGGATGAGCCGCCGTATCAGAGAGTCGGAACGCACGGAGTCGTCGTTTCCGAGGACGGCAGCAAGTTCTCAAAGACCGGATTTATGATAAGATTCGACGAGGCGGCAGATGTAATAGGCGCCGACGCGTCGAGATATATATTCGCCTCTTCTTCGACCTCCACGGACGTGAGGTTCGGATACACGCTCGGCGATGAGGCGAAGAGAAAGCTGCTTGCGTTCTGGAATCTCGAGACCTTCTTTGCAACCTACGCCGATATAGACAATGTGAAGGTGGACGTTTCCGCGATAGACCCCGATACGCTCTGTCCCATCGACCGCTGGCTTCTTATTCGGACCAACCGCTTCATAAAGGACACGACAAAGTATTATGAAGACTACTCCACCCGTGAGGTCGTCGCGTTCTTTGAGGCGTTTGTAAACGATATTTCCAACTTTTATATCAGAGTCAACCGCGCGCGCTTCTGGAGCACGGAGAACGATGCAGACAAGCGCAACGCGTACGCCGTACTCTTCTATGCCATCAGGACGATCACGCAGATCATGGCACCGATCATCCCGTTTATCACCGAAACAACATGGCAGCGCTTTATTAAGAGATATTCCGATGAGAGTGCGGATTCGGTATTCCTTACCGCTTGGCCGGAGGTCGGCGGAAAGCTTGATATCGCCGATGACGGCATAGTTGCCGATGTTGAGGAAGCAAGAGATATCATTGCGCTCGGGCTCAAGCTCAGAAATGAGAAGCAAATAAAGATAAGACAGCCGCTTTCCCGCATTTATGTGCGTGAGAGTGACTCCCGCCGCAGTGCAGTCAAGGTGTTCGGCGGAGTCATAATGAGCGAGCTGAATGTCGGTGAGATCGTGATGCTCGATGACGCTTCGTCGCTTGAGTCATACTATCTGACGCTTAACTTTAAGGTTGCCGGACGAGTGCTGAAAAACCGTGCTAACGACGTCAAGGCTTACCTCGCCTCCCTCGGGGATGAGGAACAGAAGAAGCTTTCCGAATATGTAAGGGCAGGGGCAAATGTCCCGATTCCGGCGCTCGGACTCGAGGTGGAAGCCGACGCGTTTACCCTCAATTCCAAGCCGCTTGACAATATCGCCGTGTATAAGAACAACGACGATTTCGTGGCTCTCGATGTCGAGATCTCCGATGAGCTTATGCGCGCGGGAATGCTTCGCGATATTATCCGCCAGTGCCAGGTGTTCCGTAAGGAAGCCGGATTTGACGTCAGTGACAGGATCTATGCCGAGTTTTCGTCGGATTCCGAGCTTGCACTCGGCGTTATCAAGGAAAAGAAAGAGCAGCTCTGCCATGACCTGCTCGCAGACCTTACTGCAGTCAGCGAACCCGAATTTGAAGGCGTCATCGACCTCGATACCGTGAAGATCAGCGTTAAGCTGAGAAGACAATAAGGAATTATATTTTTGCGGGGAGGAAACTTCTTAAAAGAAGATTTCCTCCCCGCGCCCCTCTTTCAAGAACTTCGGATTTGGATAAGTAATAACAGGTTTGAAAGCTTTTGAAAGGGGTGCGGGGCTGGCAAAGCTTTTCTCGAAAAGTTTTCCCCGCATAAGCTATGAGTATCGTTTTTGCGGAGGGAAACTTCTTAAAAGAATTTTCCCTCCGCACCTCCCTTCAAGAACCTCGTACTTGGATAAGCTGTAACAGGTCGAAAGCTTTTGAAAGGGGTGCGGGGGAAATCTTTTCACTTGAAAAGTTTCCCCCGC
>JBJDZF010000222.1:0-3549 GCA_051867855.1 Eubacteriales bacterium | reverse complement strand
GGAGCACATCCGGTCGCCCGGCACACACGATTGCCAGATTCCCTAATTGTCTCATTCGTTTCATTCTTTCTTATGCAGCTTCTAAAAGATCCTGCATCAGTACATCAACAAGGAGCTTTCCGGCAAGATTACCGGTATGGACAACAACTTGATCTTTGCGGAGCTGTTCAAATTCTTCATGGCGAAGAATTTTACTCTGTCTGGCAAGCTGTTTGTCGCTTTCGGTCAGGCGCACCGATATTTCTTTCTGCCATTTACGCAAGAAATCCGTTGCCTGCTCAATGTCTTTTTCCTGCCGGTCGTACATGGTTCGTTTCTGCCGTACCGTTCCGCCCGGCTCGATTTCCAATGTGTAGAAAGATTTTTCCGGCGCGGAAGTTCTGCGCAGAAACAACACATAGGCTTCCTGACGGTTAATACGGTCAAAATATCGGTCGCTGTCGGCTACACAGTGATGAAGATTGCGTCCTTCCCGCAGCATATCTTCAATGCAGGAAGGAACCATTATCATATAGTCATTATCACTGTATTCGTACTTGCTTCTGATAGCGGTGAATACTTCTTCCACACGGGGATACTTTTCGAGTATTTCCCCGGCACGTATAGCAAGATCCTTTTCCTGACAGCGTTCTACCAGTTCGTCATGACGCTGGCGCAGCTTGCGTACCCGGAAGATAATCTCGTCATTTGTATCCATTCCCAACCGTTTTGCCATAGAAAGGTAGTCCGACCATGTGTTAATAATAGAATGGCTTGATTCGTGGAGTTCCTTCATCTGGCGTGAAATGTAATTGCGGATAGCCACAGGGCTCATTTTGTTCCAGATAAATTTGAGTTCACGCGGCTCGATTTTTACGTTGCAGAACCATGAAATCACATCATCGGGAATAAGCGTTCCCGATGCTTTTTCAAACTGCAGCCATTGAAGAAACTTTATGCCTCCGTCATTTTTTCGCAGACGCTTTAATTCCATATTATTGATGCCGAGCAGTCCAACCAAAGATTGCTCGCCGGATTGTACTTTCAAGTTATAACGCACGCTCGTGTCATATAGATACTCATAAGACAGGCGAGTCAAACCGGCTTTCACAAACTTTTCAAGAAACGGGTAGCTGTTATAAACCGAAAGATACTTTGTTGGATCAGCGCCTCCTATCCCTTTGATGTATTCGGGAAGTCCGGTCATTTTCAGTTCTTTCTTATGAAGTGACGGAATGGTTTTACCATAAACGCTTCCCTCGTAATTGCCCCAGGAATAATCAAAATGGGTGCCGCCTTTGATCCATCGGCTTTCCGTCTGCTTATAAACACCCCAGTAATAAGAACGCTGAATTTTAGCATCAGCATTGAAAATAATCCGATACGTTTCATGCACATAGCTTTCCGGATTATTGTATTCTCCCTGGCGGTATTTGCACCAGCCTGAAAACTCCCGTACCATGAAACCGTCCTTGCACCGCTGCATCAAATACATCGTATGCGTTTTTGTCATAACTGTACCCGCTCTTCCTATGGCTTTGTAGGTAACCTTATGCCGACAACAGGGACAGGTTCCCATTGTGTTATGCCGTGGTTTGCGGATTGGCACTTCTTTTTCACAGAAGGTGCAATAACCCGTTTTATATTTCCTGCGGGTGTACTGATAAAACATATACTGCTCTGGAATACCCACTTTTCTTTTCCACCGATCCCAATCTTTTGGTAGAGACGGCGTCTGCAGCAGATCTTCGTCCCACGGATCAGTCTCTTTCTTGTGTCGCAGTTTTAGTTCTTCATCACGCACATCATTTTGGAATTTCACGATTGTATTGAAGTCGCCTTCCTCCGTGCAAAAATAATTACGCAGAACTTTTTTCCCTTCGCGGCTGATCCATTTTTCACCGGATTGAAAATATGAAGTAGAGGAATACCATATCAGATTTCGCAAAGTAGCCGTCCGCCATTTGTTATTCTGACAGTCAAGCGTAAGAAATTGCTTTTTTTCCTTATCTACATACAGTTCATAAACCGGCTTTTTTCCGCCCATTCGCATGTGCTGGGGAGCGAAAAAAGCAACCTTCAGGATGCCGTCCTGTACTCGGCAGCGCATATACATTCCACGTTTATACTTTTCGGATTTATACGAACGCGAATAACCGTAGTATTCTATTGTAGGGACATCCTCTGCTGCAAGCCGCATCATATTCGGTGTTGCAAGCAACTTGTCCATTTTTAATAACTGTTGCTTATACAAGCACACACACCGTCCTTTCTGTTAAATCGACCCCGTACCATTTGCCGGGCATAATCTTTTCGCCGTCCACATAGGTTAAAGCAATTTGATCGATACAGCCGGTCACCGGATTTTCTTTTGCAAAAGCTAAAATGTCTCCGATCTGACCGCGGGCAATCGGATCGAGACCGCGCACAACGGCATAACCGTTATGCGCTTCAGCCCGATCTCTTGACACATGACTGCTGCACTCGCGCTTGGGGTGATCCACCATATATGCCAGTCCATGCAGAAAAAATTCCCGCTTTGTTAACTGCCGGATGATCCGCAGCTCCGTGCAGGCTATTTTCGTGTCATGCTCATCTTCATCAATATCGCCGCCGACCTCCACAAGATAGTATTCAGAATCATCCATATTGCTGTAATAGCTCAAACAGTCCAATGGATTTTCTGCACTGTGAAAACCGTTTTCGGCGCAGTTGGCTTTGTCTGTAACATTCATTCCCATAACAAATTGATAGCCGCGACATATAAGCCCGGGATGAAAAGCCTTGTATGCAATCATGCGGCGCCCTCCTGTAAAGTGATCTGTGGAGAATCGAAAGTCAGTTGCATCTGGTTATCTGTTTCTTTCGGCGCAGGTTCAGCTTTTTTCGGCGGCTCCTTTTTCTTTTCGGTTTTCTTTTTGGATCGTGAGGGGAGCGAACTGTGGTATGGCTTTGGAACAAAATCCTCGTCTTCCTCAGTCTTGTCCTCTTTTGCATTCAAATCCATAAAGTATTCTTCCGCCCACTGATAGCACAGTTCATCCGGAACATCTCCGCCGATTACATTGTCAATAGGCTGTTCGTCATTGTCATTTTGTTCCTGTTTCAAATATTCCAAAGCCTTGCGGTTGATATATTTAAAGCAGTTTATCATAGACTTTGCCGGATGCATTGCGTGTCTCGCAAGCTTCATATTCTCATAGCAGAGAGTCTGAATATACTCCGTGACGCAGAGCTTCATATTGCGGCGTGTCAGCCGTTCGGTCATATCTCCCAGGCGCTTGACCGATATTTCCGATAGCTTATCATCGGTAACATCAATCGCTTCTTCCCATGCGATAAGAGTTTCCTCCTCGCGGGCTTTTTTCTTGGCCTCCCATTCCGCCTTGCGCTTTGCCTCTGCTTCTTCATGAGCGCGCCGTTTTTCGGCGTCAACTTCTTCCGGAGTAGGTTTAGCGGCGGGAACAGCAGGCTGCGTAACAACAGACGGCTGAGTGACCGAAGATTGTGCTGCAGCATCGGCAATCTGTGTAGATTCATAGTTTTCTTCGATGGAATCAAATAAGGAAA
>JBJDZF010000221.1:0-3549 GCA_051867855.1 Eubacteriales bacterium | reverse complement strand
CGATTTCAGACGAGATGCGCAGACGCTGGGCACTATACCGCCAACAGCTCCGGGATATCACAAGTCAAAGTGATTTCCCGGGAAATGTGTTATATCCCGAAATCCCGAAATAAAGCGCAACGGATCAAAAAAACGGACATTTTGCCGACCGAACCCGAAAAGTGCGCATATTATGACTTATTTTTCGCATTGTACTTGATTTTTGCGTTTATTCGGTGTATAATAACTCAAGAATCAAGTTGCAAAAAGGAGATATAAAATGTTGGTTTCCGCAAAAGAGATGTTGACAAAGGCAAAAGCCGGAAAATATGCCGTAGGTCAATTCAATATCAACAACCTTGAATGGACAAAGGCTATACTGCTTACCGCACAGGAGCTGAACTCTCCCGTTATACTCGGAGTTTCCGAGGGTGCGGGAAAGTATATGGCAGGCTATAAAACCGTTGTCGGTATGGTAAACGGTATGATGCAGGAGCTCGGTATCACCGTCCCCGTGGCTCTGCACCTCGACCACGGCTCGTACGAGGGCTGTTATAAGTGCATCGAGGCAGGTTTTTCCTCGGTCATGTTCGACGGATCGCACTATCCGATCGAAGAGAACGTCGCAAAGACGAGCGAGCTTGTCAAGGTGTGCGCAGAAAAGGGACTTTCGCTTGAGGCGGAGGTCGGTTCAATCGGCGGCGAAGAGGACGGAGTTGTCGGTATGGGAGAATGCGCAGATCCCGATGAGTGCAAAAAGATAGCAGACCTCGGCGTCACAATGCTTGCTGCGGGTATCGGAAATATCCACGGAAAGTATCCCGCAAACTGGAAGGGCCTTTCCTTTGAAACACTCGCAAAGGTTCAGGAAAAGACCGGAGCTATGCCGCTTGTTCTTCACGGCGGAACGGGAATCCCCGCAGAAATGATCCAGAAGGCGATCAGTCTCGGAGTTGCGAAGATAAACGTCAACACCGAGTGCCAGCTTGCATTTGCTGCGGCAACACGTAAGTATATCGAGGAGGGCAAGGACCTCACGGGTAAGGGATTTGATCCCAGAAAGCTTCTTGCACCCGGCTTTGAGGCGATCAAAGCGACGGTCAAGGAGAAGATGGAACTTTTCGGTTCTGTCGGCAAAGCTTAAGTCCGCATTTTATACAACCGGGATTCCAACGCGGATATTCCGGTTGTATTTTTAAAACGATGAGTACGGGACAGCCGCCATCGTACATATTGCTATGGGGGAATAATGAAAATGGTAATTACCGATGATATCAGATATATAGGCGTAAGTGACCGTAAGATCGATCTCTTTGAGGGGCAGTACAGAGTTAAGAACGGAATGTCGTATAACTCTTACCTGATAATGGACGAAAAGACTGCGATCATGGACACCGTTGACGCAGGCTTTACGCACGAATGGCTCGACAATATTCAGCGCGAGCTTGGCGGACGCAAACCGGATTATCTTGTGATCCAGCACATGGAGCCGGACCATTCCGCAAATATTCACAATTTCATGAAAGCGTTTGCCGATACCGTTATTGTGTCTTCGGCAAAGGCGTTTACGATGATGCAGAACTTCTTCGGTACGGATTTTTCCGACAGACGGATCGTTGTCGGAGAAGGGGATACGCTCTGCCTGGGCAGACACACGCTGACGTTTTACACCGCTCCCATGGTTCACTGGCCCGAGGTCATCGTCACATATGACAGTGCGGATAAAGTGCTTTTCTCCGCCGACGGATTCGGAAAGTTCGGCACCGCAGACACCGACGAGCCGTGGGCAGACGAGGCGCGCAGATATTATTTCGGCATTGTGGGAAAGTACGGCGCACAGGTCCAGGCATTGCTCAAAAAGGCGTCGTCACTTGATATCAAAAAAATATGTCCGCTTCACGGTCCCGTGCTCTCGGATAATCTCGGATATTATCTCGGGCTTTACAATACCTGGTCGTCATACGGCACGGAGGATGACGGAATAGTAATCGCTTATACGTCCGTATACGGACACACCAAGAAGGCGGTCGACGAGCTTGTGAATATGCTCCGGGAGAAGTCCTGCCCGAAAACGGTCGTATATGATCTTGCGAGATGCGATATGTCGCACGCGGTAGCGGACGCATTCCGTTACGGTAAGCTGATACTCGCCACAACTACCTATAATGCGGGAATATTCCCGTTTATGAGGGATTTTATCGAGCACCTGACGGAGCGTAATTTCAACGGCAGAACGGTCGGATTCATCGAGAACGGAAGCTGGGCACCGCTCGCCGCAAAAACAATGCACGGTATGCTCGAGGGGTGCCGAAATCTTACCTTTGCACAGAATACGGTACACATCAAGTCGGCACTCTCGGCAGAGAGCCGCGAACAGCTCTCAAAGCTCGCCGATGAATTCTGCGTTGATTATATTGCGCGCTACGGAGCGTCGGCGGACAAAAATAACCTCAAGGCGCTCTTCAATATCGGTTACGGGCTTTATGTTGTCACGACAAACGACGGCTCAAAGGACAACGGTCTTATAGTCAATACCGTCTCTCAGGTTACAAATACGCCCAACAGAATTGCCGTTACGGTAAACAAGCAGAACTATTCACATCACATCATACAGCAGACGAGGATAATGAACGTCAACTGTCTGAGCATCGACGCACCGTTCTCGGTATTTGAGACGTTCGGATTCAAGAGCGGAAGAAACTCGGACAAATTTGCCGATTGCACCCCGCAGCGTTCGGACAACGGACTTGTATTCCTGCCGCGGTATATAAACTCCTTTATGTCGCTCAAGGTTGAGAAGTATATCGACCTTGATACGCACGGAATGTTTATTTGCAGTGTGACCGAAGCGCGCGTCATTTCGGATGTTCCCACGATGACATACGATTATTATCAGAGCAATGTCAAGCCCAAACCCGAGACCGGCGGCAAAAAAGGCTTTGTGTGCAAGGTTTGCGGATATGTATATGAGGGAGACGAGTTGCCGGAGGATTTCGTATGCCCGCTGTGCAAGCACGGTGCGTCGGATTTTGAGCCGATAAGCTGATCCCTTGCGTAATAGCTCGGCGGCTTGCTGCCGGAAATATAAAATAATAGGAGCGTCGGCGGACGCCTGTCTGCCGACGCTCCTATTGATTTGCTGATTGGAGAGATTATGGATCAATTACAGCTTGTGGCGACCTGTCTTTTCGGACTTGAAAAAATACTCGGCGAGGAGATAGACGCGCTCGGATACAAGAGAATTGACACGATGGACGGACGAGTAACTTTCCTCGGAGATTACGGGGCGATCGCACGTGCCAATATCAATCTACGCTGTGCCGAGCGGGTCTTTATCAAATTGGGCGAATTTCCGGCGTGGAGCTTCGATGAGCTGTTTGAGGGGGTCAAGGCGCTTCCGTGGGAAAATTTCATAGGCAGCAGGGACGCGTTTCCAGTAAAGGGGCACGCAATAAAGAGCAGACTGTTTTCCGTTCCGGACTGCCAGAGCATAGTAAAAAAGGCGATAGCGGACCGTCTCTCCGGTGTATACGGCCAGCGGTGGTTTGAGGAGACCAGCGCGAAATATCA
>JBJDZF010000220.1:0-3554 GCA_051867855.1 Eubacteriales bacterium | reverse complement strand
GTTCCGTGATCCTCTACAATATGTCCTATATATTTCACACCGTGCGCATGGCACCATTTACTCAACTGTCCGGTAAAGTTTTGCGCATAGAGCGAGGTGATCGCGTTCATATACGCAATTCGTACAGCAGAGGTTTCTTCTCCAATATCCAGCCACAGCGCCATCACTTTGGTCAACGGAACGCCTATACGCTCAAACACTTCGTTGCTCCATGGATAAGCGGTGCCGAACTGTCCGACTTGTGTTCCGTAAAATCCAGGCGAGGGTGTAATGGAGTAATGTCCGTTTGAGAAACACGGCTCATCACTGAAAAAGCCCGCAAAAGTGTTTCCAAAGTAGTCCGCATATCTCGCATAATGCTTTTCATACACCTCGTCGATAAGCACGCCGACGGATTCAGCATCAAGCATATCAATATAATACGGCAGATGACTTCCCGAATGAGTTTTGATCATTGCATACACGGTATATTCGCCCTGAGGGACGTCCAAAAACAGCATATCCTTCTCAACGTCTGCACTCAGATCAACTACCGTAGACAAATCTATTTTTGTCGGATCATCTCCCCTCTTGGCAAGGTAAACGCCAAGCAATTCATCCCCGCCTTTAATATCAATGCGGAGGATAACCTTTGCGTTATTCAAAGGTCCGCAAATATCTGTACGCTCTAACTTTACACGCCACGCATTCTTTTCGGGATATATTTCCTTTAACTTCTCGTTTGCCCTTCCCGTCGGGTAACACTTATCGTCCAGAAGCCATACTTTCATATGCTCCTCAGACGCGGTCCGAAGCACCGTATCCATTTCCTCAAACCAGCTCTCCCCGCCGAAGTCCTGATGTATACGGGATTCAACCACAAAGGCATCTATACCATATGAATGCATTTTTCTTATTGCGTCTGCAACAACCTGAGGTTCCTCTCCGCGCAACCAAAAAAACGGGAAAATCTTTTCCATATGATAAAACCTCCAATAACGCAAATATTTAAGTAATAACTGACAATATGACAATAATTATTTCAACGAATTAAATAACAGGATATCCTGCTTCCGTATGTGTTTTGATAAGGTCGTTGCAAAGCGACACTATTTCATCTGTGGAAAGTACTGCGGCAGTGTGGGGATCCATCATAGCCGCCTGATAAATCATTTCTCTGCTATGCGTGCGTGCAGCCTCTATCGTAAGCATTTGTGGGTAAATGTTTGAGGAGTTCATCGCCGCCAGTTGAAGCGGAAGTTCTCCGACGTATGTCGGGGTAATACCGCTTTTGTCGACAAAACAAGGAACCTCTACACACGCCTCGGCAGGCAGATTGGGGATAACACCGTGATTTATTACGTTGCCCCCTATCTTGTACGGCACATCGGTGACGATTGCCTGCATAATATGTGAAGCATATTCATTTGATCTTTCGTGTTCAATTCTCTCGCCTGCCATAAGTTCACCGATCTGCTTGTCCCAACCTGCGATTTGATTTATACAGCGACGAGGGTATTCATCAAGCGGAATATTGAACTTATCGATCAGGTCGGTACGGTTTGGCTTTATGTAAAACGGATTGTACTCGGCGTTATGCTCACTGCTTTCGGTACAATAATAGCCAAGCTTGTCAATATAATCGAAGCGCACCATATCACCGTGCTTTTCACCTGCGTTTTTATCCTTGGCTCTGCGTCTGATTTCAGGATAAAGATCATTGCCGTTCTTATCACATATCTCAAGCAACCATGCCATGTGATTTATACCTGCTATTTTAGCCTGACAGCCGTCAACTTTATCTTCCATGTTAACAAATCTCAAAATGTCTCTCGCACAACACTGAACGCTGTGGCAGAGTCCGACAGTTTTGACATTCGTATATCGCTGCATATATCCGGATAGAATTGCCATGGGATTGGTATAATTGAGAAACCATGCGTCCGGACAAACTTCCTCTATATCCGATGCAAAATCTTTGAGCACGTGAATTGTCCGAAGCCCACGGAATATCCCTCCGATACCGAGCGTGTCGCCAATCGTCTGACGGAGACCGTATTTCTTCGGTATTTCAAAATCGATAACCGTGCAAGGGTCATAAAGCCCTACCTGAATAGCATTTACAACGAAATCAGCACCGCGAAGCGCATCTTTTCGCCGCTCTACTCCAAGGTATTTGCTTACCGATGCCCTGCGCTCATTGATACATTCGTTCAACTTGCAGATAAGCATGTAAGATTCTTCAAGTCTCGCTTCATCTATATCGTACAGTGCAATATCAACATCGTGAAATTCATCGCATAGCATAGTATCGCCAATTACGTTTTTGGCAAAGATCGTGCTTCCGGCACCCATAAAAGTTAATTTCATTTTCATTTCCTATCCAAATCGACATATTAAATGCTTAATTCAAAGGTTCAATATATTGAATTTTACCATACCTTCAACAACAATTTTACCATGCCTTTAACAAAAAGAACATTGCATTATTTTAAAATTCATGGTATAATGTGACTATATTCAAAGGATATAAATGGGAGGAAAAATGGCAAAGAATATACAAATTGAATCTGACAGAATGTTAATCAATGAACATTTTCACGATTTGAATCCTCTTTTGTGTGGACAGCAGCACTGCCCCCCAAAGCACAGCTTTGGTCCTGCTATAAGACATCACACACTATTGCACTGCGTTGTGTCAGGAAAAGGAAAATTAATTTGCGAAGGAAAAACGTACTTCGTAGAAGCAGGACAGATATTCCGTATTCTCCCGGGAAAAAAACACTTTTATCAAGCAGACAAGGAAGATCCATGGTATTATTATTGGATCGGTTTTGATGGAGAATTATCTTCAAAAATCGCTCAATTACCGCCTGTTTTTGACGTTTCCGACAAAGTAATTAATCTTTTTAAATCGACGATAGATCATGAAATTATTTCGAGTTACCGAGTCACTGCAACGTTATTCAGACTTTATGATGAATTGTTTCACAGTTCAACTGAAACCATAAATTACGTGGATTTGATTCGTGATTATATTGAAGTGATGTATATGCAAAAGCTCCAAATTGATGATTTGGCAAATCACTTTCACTTGAACAGAAGCTATATGTCGAGATTATTTAAGCAAAAAACGGGAAAAAGTATACAGGACTTCATTATTGAAACCAGGATGAATAATGCAACCAATTTCTTAATGGAAGGAATGCTCATAAAAGATGTGGCTGTTGCGTGCGGATATGAAGATCCTTTCCTTTTTTCAAAAATGTTCAAAAGTATCTTTGGAGTAAGTCCAACGGAGTGGAGAGTAAATAATTCGAATTTCTCGGATAATTAGTATTATTTTCCGGATAAATCATCAGCTTATTACCGATTAGTAGAATCTTGTCCTCTTTTCTCCATATTCCTTTTTGACCTTTAATTCTGTCATAAAAACATCAACTGCCCTGTCAATCCGTCTCTTTGCAATCTGCAAATCCTCAGGAGGTTCGGGATTCAAAGTTCCACAACATCAAGTCCTGTCCGCCGCGTCCACATTCCGTTTGTGAAATCCGGGATCGCCTGCGGCAGTCCGC
>JBJDZF010000219.1:0-3580 GCA_051867855.1 Eubacteriales bacterium | reverse complement strand
GGCTCCCTCGGAAGCGGGGCATTCAACGATGTTCCGAAACTCGTAGCAAAGTACAGCGCAATGGGAAGGATAGCGTTTATGCACATACGGCAGATAAAACTGCTTGAGGACGGCAGCTTTGAGGAATGCGGACATCTTTCGGCGAATGGAACTCTTGATATGTACAAAATCGTAAAAGCCCTCACCGATAATGGCTTTGACGGCTATGTACGTCCCGACCACGGGCGCATGATCTGGGGAGAGACGGGAAAACCCGGATACGGGCTTTATGACCGCGCCCTCGGAGCGGCATATATTAACGGATTGTTTGAAGCGTGTGAGAAAGCGGAAAAGGAGTAATGAGATTATGAAAAAGAATGTACTTAACACAGATCTGAGCGGAAAGACCGCGGTCGTTACGGGCGCGGGCGGCGTTCTGTGTTCCGCATTTGCCAAAACGCTGGCAAGAGCGGGGGCAAAGGTGGCTCTTTTGGATCTGAATCTTGAGGCGGCTCGGAAATATGCGGATGAGATCACCGCAGAGGGCGGGATCGCAAAGGCATACAAATGCAATGTTCTGGATAAGAATCTGTGCGGACAGGTTGCAAGTGAGGTCGAAAATGACCTCGGCAGCTGTGATATCCTCATAAACGGAGCCGGTGGAAATAACCCGAGAGCAACGACGGACAAGGAATATTTTCAGCCGGAGGATATTGACGGAGACACCAAGAGCTTTTTTGATCTGGACAGTGATGGGGTGGAGTTCGTATTCAACCTCAATTTTCTGGGTGTGCTTATTCCGACGCAGGTCTTTGCAAAGCAGATGATAGGAAAAGAGGGCTGCAATATCCTCAATATTTCGAGCATGAACGCATTCACCCCGCTTACCAAGATTCCCGCATATTCGGGAGCCAAAGCGGCAGTGTCGAATTTCACGCAATGGCTCGCGGTTCATTTTTGCAAGGTAGGAATACGCGTGAACGCGATAGCTCCGGGATTTTTCTCTACAAAGCAGAACGCAAGCCTGCTGTTCAATCCCGACGGCACTCCGACCCCGAGAACGGGAAAAATTCTGGCGGCAACGCCTATGGGCAGGTTCGGAGAGGCAGAGGAGCTTGAGGGAAGCCTGCTGTTTTTGCTGAACAATGATGCCGCCGGATTTATAACCGGCGTGGTACTGCCGGTCGACGGCGGATTCTCGGCGTATTCCGGAGTGTAAGGGACGGATAAAGGGACGGCTTTTGTTGAATCGTTTTTGGAAATATTTATAAATCCTGTTGACATATAAGGCGATAACTGATATAATCGACTCGGAGTTGCATCGGCTTCTACACTCCACAAATATATGAAGAACCAAAAAGGAAATTCGGAAATGAAGAACAACTACGGGTTACAGCTGTACAGCGTGCGTGACTCAAGTGAACGCGATTTTGAAAAAACGATAGAGCAGGTTGCGAAGATCGGATATCACAGCGTGGAATTTGCGGGATTTTTCAATCACAGCGCCACAGAGGTAAAGAAAATGCTCTCTGACAACGCTTTGGAGATATCGGGTACCCACTCTCCGTGGACCGACCTGTGCCCGACAAGGATCTGCGACACGCTCCGTTATCATACTGAATTGGGCAATCCTTATTACATTATTCCCGGCGCGGATCTGAGCACACCGGAAAAAATGGACCGTTTTGTCAATGTGATCAATTATGCTCAACCCGTTCTTGCCGCCGAAGGCATTAAACTTGCTTATCATAATCATTCGCGCGAATTTCTGATGCGTCCCTGCGGCACCACGATTCACGCGGAGTTGGAACGCAGAACTAATCTGAATTTTGAGGTCGATACATACTGGGTATTTAATGCGGGTTGCGATCCGATCGCGGTCATGGAACGTCTGAAGGACAGGATTGACGTGATACATCTGAAGGACGGCTTGAGCGACGGGAAGGGTATGGCACTCGGAGAGGGAGAGGCGCCGGTTGCCGCCGTTTGGAAAAAGGCACTCGAAATGGGATTTTCAATGGTTGTGGAAAGCGAAACTCTTTCTCCTTCAGGTATTGAAGAGGTAACACGCTGTTTTAATTACCTGGTCCGGCTTGACAGTTCAATATAATCGATCAATAATAAACTAAGCAGTTACAGATGATGCGGTGTCATCTGTAACTGCTTTTTGTCATGTCACATTATATTTTTGTATATGCTGAACACATCCCAACATAGGGGGCGGTATCCTACTTGAGAAATGCAGTGTTCTGCAAAGCAGGGGCGTGCTTTTTATTCCTGAAGATTACCGATCTGATCCTGATACAGCTCGTTTTTCATAATTTCGGGATCGTCTCCGAAGAATGCTTCGCCTGCCGCTTCGTCGCCTTGTAACCAGTACATGAACCATGCCGTTACATAGCCGTCTGCAAAATAAAGCATATCCCCGTGATCAGCATCGTTCCTTCTTGCCATTATTTTTGTTGTGCTATCGGCAATACGGTTATAGATCTCGGTCAGTCCATTCAGATTTACAACAAGGTTTTCATCCGTATTTCCGGTGGATGACATTACAAGCGTGGGCACCTTGACATTGCACTCATCGTAGACCCAGTCAAGCGCATCGGCAAGCTCGTGATTTGTTGGACTGAGAGAGACAATTGCTTTATAATTACTTCCGTTTTTCTGCTCGGTTGCGGCATTGAAAACGCCGACCCCGCCCTGGGAATGCCCGGTAATACCGACATTTTCAAGATCAACCTTACCGTAAAGCTCGTTGCCGTACCCCTTGATCTCAACTTTTTCGGAATTCAGCTTTTGCAGAAAACGCAGACTCATTTCTGCGGAGAATCCGTTCCATGCGTATTCTTCCTCGGTTGCAACCGTGATGAATCCCCATGACGCAAGATGTTTTTGAAGAGCCTGATATTTGGAACCCTTCACACCTGTGCCGTTAACAAAAATGACGACCGGGTATTTTTTGTCCGATACCGTAATGTCGGACGGATAGAAGATTTCATATTTTTCGAAAGATGACATCGCTCCGTTTTCAAAATAGCTAACTTCATGGCTTCCGGTTGATATGTACTTTGCTTCGAGCCTTCCGCCGGTTTCCACGGTATCTGTGTAGTCGTTTGGTACGTTCGGCTTTTTAGACATATAGATAAGTAAAGCTATCACAATCAGAATTATTGCTCCTAAAATGATTCCGGTAATTTTTAGTGCTTTTTTCATACGCTTCTCCTTTTCTTGACAAAACAGTAATTATATGATATGATATTATCAAAATGATACGATAGTATCTGTATTATACCAACCAAAAGAACGAATGTCAACGATCGTGACGGTATTTGATACGCCGGGTAGTTTGCAGTATCATAATAATGGGGGCAAAATGGGAAGAAGCAGCAAAACAACCGAATTTCTCAAAGAATGTATGGCGGATGCCTTAATAAAGCTGATGGAGAGTAAGGCTTTTTCAAAAATAACTTCGGACGAGATAGCCGCGGTAGCCGGTGTGGGTCGTGCAACATGGTTCCGCAATTTTACATCCAAGGAGGATGCGATCCGCTATAAGCTGCATATCGCATGGGAAAAATATGCGGAGGAACACGACCTGACC
>JBJDZF010000218.1:0-3588 GCA_051867855.1 Eubacteriales bacterium | reverse complement strand
AATGGTTATGATTAAAACCGCTGTTTTCAAAACTTTAATAAAATACGCTTGTTAATTAAAATATATTGTTGTATAATAAAAAAGTTGCGTGTGCAGACCGTTTGCATCGGCGGCACACGGATAATACATTGCTCTGGGGAGGCGTTATGGACAGGATCGCTGACAGATTTGTTTTGCACAGTGAATATAGACCGACGGGGGACCAGCCCGAGGCGATCGATAAACTCGTCGACGGAATAAATGCGGGGGACCGTATGCAGACTCTGCTCGGCGTTACCGGCTCGGGAAAAACCTTTACCATGGCAAACGTCATAGCCCGCCTCAACCGTCCCACCCTCGTGCTTGCCCACAACAAGACGCTTGCGGCACAGCTCTGCTCCGAGTTCCGCGAGTTCTTTCCCGAAAACGCGGTAGAGTATTTCGTTTCCTACTACGATTACTATCAGCCGGAGGCGTATATTCCGGGTAAGGATATGTATATCGAGAAGGACGCGATGATAAACAACGAAATAGATATGCTACGTCACAGCGCGACCTCCGCTCTCTTTGAGCGACGGGATGTGATAATCGTCGCAAGCGTATCCTGCATATATTCCCTCGGAGACCCGGAGGAATACAAAAAGCTGGTGCTTGCGCTCCGTCCGGGAATGGAGATGTCCCGCGACGAGCTGATACGCCGCCTTGTTTCGATAAGCTATGACCGCAACGACCTTGTGCTTGAGCGTGATAAGTTCCGCGTGCGAGGTGACACGCTCGAGATAATCCCCGCCAACACCGAGGACAAGGCGGTGCGCGTGGAGTTTTTCGGGGACGAGATCGACCGCATATCCGAGATAAACATCGTTACGGGAGAGATGCTCCGCACGCTTGACTATCAGCCCATATACCCCGCAACCCATTACGCCGTATCCGACGACAAACGTGAAAAGGCGCTCGCACAGATCATGGACGAGATGATCGAGCGGCGCGAATATTTCCGCTCGCGCGGACAGCTGATAGAGGCGCAGAGGATCGAGGAGAGAGTCAAATATGACATGGAGATGCTCCGCGAGGTGGGATTTTGCTCCGGAGTGGAAAACTACTCGAGAGTCCTCGCGGGCAGACCCGCCGGCTCCACTCCGTACACACTGCTTGATTACTTTCCCGATGATTTCCTGCTTTTCGTGGACGAATCTCACGTCACGCTACCGCAGATAAGGGGAATGAGCGGCGGGGACACCGCAAGAAAGAAAAATCTTGTGGATTACGGCTTCAGACTTCCGTCGGCTTACGACAACAGACCGCTGTTCTTTGAGGAATTTGAGAGTAAGATCAATCAGGCGGTATTTGTAAGCGCAACGCCCGGGGACTATGAGGCGGAACACTCACTGCAGACCGTGGAGCAGATAATACGTCCGACGGGGCTTGTCGACCCCGAGGTCGAGGTGCGCCCGATCGCGGGGCAGGTGGACGACCTGATGGGTGAGATAAAGCTGCGGGCGGCAAAGAACGAAAGAGTGCTCGTTACGACGCTTACGAGAAAAATGGCGGAGGATCTGACGGAATATTTCGAGGGCAACGGGATCCGGGTGCGGTATATTCACTTTAATGTTGATACCATGGAGCGAATGGAGATAATCAGGGATCTGCGACTGGGCAAATTCGACGTGCTTGTGGGCGTAAACCTTCTGCGTGAGGGACTTGATATACCGGAGGTCTCGCTTGTCGCGATACTCGACGCCGACAAGGAGGGATTTCTGCGCGCGGAGCGAAGTCTGATACAGACGATAGGACGCGCCGCGAGAAACGCCGAGGGCAGGGTGATCATGTATGCCGATACCGTGACAGGCTCGATGGAGCGCGCGATAAGCGAAACCGAGCGCCGCCGCGCCATTCAGAAAAAATACAACGAGGAGCACGGTATCGTTCCGAAAACGGTTATCAAGGGAGTGCGCGATCTCATAGAGATAGGTCATACCGACAGGGACGTAATTACTGATACCAAGCGCTCCGGCAGAACCGGGAAGAAGGCCGACATGAGCGAGAGCGAAAGGAAAAAGCTTATCGAGGAGCTGACGGCACAGATGAAGGAGGCGTCAAGACGCCTCGAGTTCGAGCAGGCAGCGTTCTTCAGAGACAGGATCAGCGAGCTGCGCGCAGGCGTCCACAAAAAATAATTTTACGGCTTACAGACGAAAGGAAAGAAAAATAATATATGTCCTCTTCGATAGTGATAAAAGGAGCGAGGGAAAACAACCTCAAAAACATAAATGTGGAGATACCGCGCGACAAGCTCGTTGTATTTACGGGACTTTCGGGGTCGGGAAAATCCTCCCTCGCGTTTGATACGATATATGCGGAGGCGCACAGGCGTTTTGTCGAGTCGCTCTCGTCCTATGCCAGACAGTTTCTCGGGCAGATGGACAAGCCTGATGTCGACATGATAGAGGGACTATCACCGGCAATATCGATAGACCAGAAAACTACCTCAAAGAACCCGCGCTCCACCGTGGGGACGGTGACCGAAATATACGACTACCTGCGATTGCTCTACGCAAGAGTCGGAGTTCCGCACTGCCCGGTGTGCGGTGCGGAGATACGTGCGCAGACCACCGACGTTATCATAGACCGTATTCTCAAGTTGCCCGAGGGAGAGCGGTTCATGGTGCTCTCGCCTGTCGTCCGCGCGCAGAAGGGAACGCACGAAAAAGTGTTCTCGGACGCAAAGAGAAGCGGATATGTCCGCGTGCGCGTCGACGGCAGTCTTTATGACCTTTCCGAGGAGATAAAGCTCGATAAAAACAAAAAGCACAGCATCGACGTTGTTGTGGACAGACTGGTCATGCGCTCTGACATCAGACCGCGGCTTGCCGATTCGGTTGAAAACGCGCTGAGCCTTGCGGACGGTCACCTTGTGATCTGTACCGTGCCGCGCGAGGGAGACGGGCAGGAGCTTGAGTTTTCGCAAAACTATGCCTGTGAAAAGCACGGGATATCCTTCGGCGAGCTTGAGCCTCGGATGTTTTCCTTCAACAATCCTGCGGGAGCCTGCCCCCACTGTGCGGGACTCGGACAGATGCGCAGAATAGCAACAGAGCGACTTATACCCGACAAGACCCTCTCACTGCGCGAAGGAGCGATAAACGTAAACGGATTTAAAACCATGGAGGAGGAGAGCTGGAACGGTCCGCTCTTCATCGCCGTGACGGAGAGATTCGGGTTCTCCATAGATACCCCGATCGAAAAGCTGACGGATAAGCAGATGAACGTTCTGCTGTACGGCTCGGGTGACGAAATATACGATATTCACCGTTGGTACGCGCATGAGGAGCATCATCAGAAGGTGAAATTCGACGGGATCGTAAAAATGATGGAAAACCGCATAAGCATGGGCAACTCCGACGAATATTACGAGCAGTTCATTGAAGAAGCGCCGTGTCCGGAGTGTCACGGGAAACGCCTTTCTCCGAACTCTCTTGCGGTTACCGTCGGCGGAATCAATATAAGTGATTTCTGCGATATGTCGGTCGACTCTGAGCTGAATTTTATTGAAAAGCTTGATTTTACCCCGAACGAGAAGATCATTTCCGGGGAAATAATCAAAGAGAT
>JBJDZF010000217.1:0-3592 GCA_051867855.1 Eubacteriales bacterium | reverse complement strand
ATTCCTTCACAGTGGGACAGTGTGATTTTGCCGGATTGGACAAGGCCCTTGAAAACACGGAATTCTTGGACGGAGAGGCGATTCTGAAGGTGACTTTGCCCGAAGAATTTACACTTCCCGAAATTCTTTCCGGTGCACCGGAAGATTTGGCGCAGGAGCTTTCCGGCAAGAGCGTCACTCTGATTTTCAGCGTGGAGGGCAAGAACGGCAAGGCGGAAAAAGGCGAAGAGCTCATGGGGAACCTGCGCATGGAATATGTGTTCGGGGGAGGAACATACAATGCCGATTCTGCGGCGGAAAAGGCAAAGAAAGAGGGAGAGCGGAAGGGCTTCGGTCTGGAAATCGGCTCCGGTTCCTTCATTGATGGCTTTGAAGACGCCATGATCGGAATGTCCGTACAGGAGGGGACCAAGAAGGTCCTGACCTTGAAATTTCCCGATCCCTACAAAAACAACCCGGCCCTTGCCGGACTTCCGGTGGAATTTGAAGTGACGGTTCTTTCGGCTACCCATACACTCCGGCGGGATCTGACGGATCCGGCCCAGTTTGCGCTGTTGAAAAAGGAATTTGAGGAAATCAACGGCGAAGGATCTTTCAGCTATGAAGATGATGCGAAGCTGCGGGAATATATCCGGACAAGCGTGCTGGCGGAATTCGCCCGTCAAATAGCATTTGAGGAGACGGTCGTAAGGGAGTATGAACCAGAGACGCTTGAAGAGTATGTGGCATTTGCTAAAAAGTCCTTTTTGCAATATTACAGCAACTATTTTCCCGGTGTGACCGAAGAAATGCTCATTCAATATATCTTCAAGGGTGAAGAAGCGTATAAATCGCAGATGGAAGCGGCCGCAAAGGAGCGTATGAAGCAGGACCTGATGCTGGTGGGTATTGCGCGGAAGAACAACCTGGACAAGTTGACCGAAGAGGAGTGCAACGAGCGGTTGGATCGGGTGATTGCTCAGCAAAAGGCCTACAACGGTGTGGAGATGACCCGAGAAGAGGTTTTGGAGGAGCTGTACGGCGGCAGAGCGGAATTGGAAAAGGAATTGCTCAGCGAGAAGACGCTGGAGGGGCTGGCCGGACGGATCTCCATTGAAGAGGACGGCGAAACCGGGGAATAATGAAAAGGGGCTGTAAAAAATGCGTGATGTCCTTATCGGAGAAATAAGAAAGGGATATGGGCATAGCCCGATACATTTGTTTAACAAATGCGAAACTTGCGATAAATGCAGGGAAAATATCTGGACAATGTAGGGCGGGGGCTTGCTCCCGCCGTTTTATTTATTGAAAAGTCGCAAAAATTTGTGAAAATCTGCTGTTAATATTGCCAAGCTTCTTGAAAAGAAAACAAATATATGTTATCCTACATATGAAAGATAGATATTTCAGTGAGGTTAAAAAAGGAGAAATCAGCCATGACAAACGAACGAAGGAAGCGCATAGAGGAGCTTGAGGCGGAATTTGCTGAATTTCTTGAGGGCACTGAAACAATGGAAGAAAAACAGGAAAAGTGCTGCGATGCGGTTTGGACTTACATTGACTATGATCGGTCAAACCCGGAGTACTTCTCCTTTTGCAAGGATAACTTTTCGGGGCTACGTGAACTGAAAGATCTTTATGACAAATGCTTATATCATCCCGAGGATGACGAAAAAGAACTTGCTTACTTGTTTTGCGACGGCATGACGAAAGAGGAAAAGTTAAAGGCACTTTCAGATGCGTACTGGGAGGCGACCCACAGCGGATATTGTGATGCTATGGCAAGTCGTCTGGCATCGGGACAAGGGGACTCCGAAACCGACCTTTGGGAGAAAAACTGCTCAAACAAATGTGCCATTGACCGTTACTACGATTGGTTAAAGGAACAAAAAGAATGAGCAAAGGTATGTAAGAAGGAGATTGAGCTTGTCGATTGACGGGGGAAGCGTATGGGAAAAGCAATCAAAATCACGGTAAAAAAAGCTCCCGAGGGCTATGACCTCGGCGCAAGTAAATTCTTCGGAACACCCACCGTTCCTCCGGCGTGGGAAGGAGATTTCTATGATGACGAGATATTTTTCTGTCAGATCAAGCTTTCCGATATAGCCGAGCTTGACAGGGAAAACAGACTTCCGCATACGGGTTATCTCTATATTTTCCTGCACACCGAGGACGGAAAATATCATCTCGGCGCGGACGTGCGGTATCACGACGGCGAGCCCGAGCTTGCCATCGACGATTTCAATGCTTCGGTCGAAGGGTATGAGCAGTATCATGACGCATATCTGATGGAGTTTTCCGAGGCAGACGAGAACGAAATCTGTACGCGCCTCTTCGGCGTACCGAGCGATTGGAACTACGGGGGCGAGCCGCCGAAGCTCCTTATGCAGTACGATCCTCTCGACAACGAGATGGGTTTTCTTGACACACTTGACGGATTTTTCTATTTCTTCTTCGGGGACGATGAAAAAGATTTTGAAAAAATTATTCTGATGGAGGAGTACACATGATGAAAAAGCTGATCAAATTAACAGCGTTGTTGCTCTGTATGGCCATGCTCATGTCCACATTTGCGGGATGCGGATTCTTGTTCGACGGCGGTTATAACGACGAACCGGTGGACGAGTTCAATCCCCCGTATCTGGAGAATTACTATGTAAATAAGCATACGCCCGTAGCAAAACAAGGTGGTATGGAGATATACAAATACGAGAACAAAAATTCCGAGACATTCACGCTTGGCGGTAACGATTATCACGGCGGTGTAGAATTCTGGAGTAATACCGGTCCTTTGGAGTACGCCGATATTGAATTTCCTCTTGACGGACAGTATAAAAATTTCAGCTTTGTGCTTTGCGGAAACGGAGCTGAAAAGGCAGTTGAAAAGATAGAAGACGGTAAGGAGATTTATTATAGTTATGTCTATGCTTTAGACGGTGCATATCCGACACTCGTAGGCACTGCACGCGAGATGAAGGCCGGTATTCAAATCATTATAGACGGCAAGGTAACAGAGGAATTTATCCTTTCAAGCTATGACGTTGCAAAACGCTATACATACGATGTGTCGGGCGCGCAGACCTTTGAAGTAAAGGTTGTCACGGGCGATATCTTCAATATGTATATGATGGAGATCACCGTGTGGGAGGGCGAAGCACACGAAACCGGCTATGTTTCGGAGCCTGCGGGAAATACACCCGTCAAGCTTATCCGCGATCTGAAGCCTTATCTGATCCCTATTTCAGACTCAACTGAATATTATCCCAATTATGTATCCGATGAGCGCAATTTCATCAATATGAACGCCGTAAAATTTGAGGATGCCATTGTAACGAAAATATCCATGGAGTTGGTGGGCGAAACGGAGAGATGCGTTTTCTTTGACCTTGAAGAAAAATACAATTATCTCACCTTTACTGCCGGTGCGGCGGACAGAACGACGAGCTACGATGAAGGTTCCGCATGGCTGACGGTATATGCCGACGGTAAGATCATTTTGGAAGAGGTCATATCCACTCACGACCTTTATAAGCAGTTCACCGTGGATGTGACAGGCTGTAGGCAGCTCAAATTCGCATGGTTGATCGAGGAAGGGAACGAAAACTTCGGAAAC
>JBJDZF010000216.1:0-3604 GCA_051867855.1 Eubacteriales bacterium | reverse complement strand
GTCTCAAGGATGCAATGCTTTTCAATATTCTGTCCTTTATGAGCAATCAGTTGCTCGGCAAGGGAAACACCGCCGCATCCATTGATGAGTTGTATTTATTCTTAACGAATATGACGGCTATAGAGTATATCCGAAATGCGATGAAGCGAGTGAGAAAGAAGGATTCGTCCATCATCCTTGCATCGCAGAACATTGAGGACTTCTTGATTCCGTCCATCCGTGAGTTTACCAAGCCGCTGTTCAGTATTCCTACACACCAGTTTCTGTTTAACGCAGGTCAGATCAATCCGAAGGAATATATGGATGCCTTGCAGGTAGAAGCGAGTGAGTTTGAACTCATCAAATACCCGGAACGCGGTACTTGTTTATACCGATGCGGTAACGAGCGATATCTGTTGCAGGTCATTGCACCCGATTATAAATCGGCGCTCTTCGGCAAGGCTGGTGGTCGATAATGGCAGCACCTGCTGTAGCCGCTGTTGCGAAAAAAGTCATTGTCTATATTCTCACGGATGAAAAGGCACTCAAGTTCGTGCTTGGTGTGGTGCTCGGTATTATCATCATCATTTTACTTCCGCTTGGAGTAATAATTGGTGTGCTGAACGGTGATGTGGAGATAGATCCCGACCGAATGCAAGAGATGATAGTACAGAATCTATCCGCTGAAGAACAGGCTATGCTCCAAGGCATTGAGGATACGATGTACGGTATTGAGGACGGAATGACAAACGCTGGTTACGGCAACCAAAGAGTAACGGAGGCGCAAGTGCTTTATGTGCTTGCGCTTTCGTCTCACTCTGCGGAAGACGGGTTCGTGGATAAGCTCGTGGGGTGCTTTACTCAAGAGCAAACCGATGAACAGTTAATCAACGCCGTCAATTCCGCATTCGGCACAAGTATAACGGCTCAGGATTTTACCAATGTAATGTCCAACATTCGAAATGCCTATATCGATACCTCTAACTATACAGATCCCAACACCAAAAACAGCACTGACCTTGTGCTATGGGCAGAGTATGCCGCTGACAAAGGATGGGGTTACGTGTATGGCACTTACGGAACAGTACTGTCTGAATCCATGCTGACGGCCAAGATGGACCAATATCCCGATGAGGTCGCTACAAAGGAACAGTTCATCCGTGATACTTGGCTCGGTAAGAGAACCGCCGACTGTGTAGGTCTTATTAAAGGCTACGGTTGGTTCAACACGGTAAGTCAGGAAACCGTTATCGGTGCAAACAACATGCAAGACTGGAGTGCCAACGGCATGTACGATGCAGCAACAGTCAAAGGAGAAATATCCACCATGCCCGAAACACCCGGACTCGCTGTATGGAAAGACGGACACATCGGTATTTATATCGGCGATGGAAATGTCGTTGAAGCCTACGGCACAGAACAGGGTGTTATTAGATCGGTACTTGCTGACGGCGGTTGGACACATTGGCTTGAAGTGCCGAGCATTAACTATGTAGAACAGGAGGAAACATCGTGACAGACGAAAGAAAAACAAAACTGATTGATGAGTTCCTCGGTTGGATGATTGAACATCACAACAATGACGAGGATCTCTTTCACACCCTCCATACTGTAATAGGTATGACAAAAGAGGAATTAAACGACTTCTCCATTGAGAGTTTGGATGAATACTTCGACAAGGTCGTTGGAGAAGACATGCTGAAGAAGCTCACAAACTATTGTGTGAATGAAGGAACGGAACATTCCGAGGATGGCAATTGGGCTATTTCGTACAATGAACTTTATTATCACTTCGGAGTGGATGTAAACGATACCAACGGGAACGGAAAAGCATTAGTTGAGGAACTTAAAAAGCGCGATGAAATCGCAGAGTTGATTATGACGGAAGACTGTATCGAAATTAACTTCCATCTGCAATACTGCGAGAACTGTCAGAACGGTAATCCGGCAAGCGTGCTATCCCTTATCGGATGCAATATTTATGACGAGCATTTGGATCATGAGGATACACGTTCAGAGAAAACGGACGAAATCCCAATGGTGAAGCTCAAGGCGTTTGATAAGGAGTGGGAGTTGACACCCGAAGTAACGGCTATCCTTGTTCCCGACTTTATGGGAAGGGAACAACTCAACATTGGTATTAACTTATACACCGAGGATGAAAATGGGTTGAAAGCATTTGCTGAATTGACAAAGCACTTTAATGAATTTATCGGTCAGAAAAATTGTGCTTATGTTGATACCAATAACTGTCCGTATGCTGACCAACTTCTCGAACAAGGTATTGCTGTAGACACAGGACTCACGAAACAGAGTGGATATTGCTCTTATCCACTTTGGCTATTTAACGAAGACTTTTTGAAAAGCGTAAACAGTAAAATTTACGACTTGTATTCGGAGAGCTTTGACGAATATATGGAATCGATGCATTCGGACGAAGACGAAGGTCAGACCTTCGGAATGTGAGGTGATAGGATGGCTGGAAAAATTAAATCAATTCACGGCATTTATAAAAAGCACGGCCGTGATGCATTTCTCGATGCCGCTGAGTATTACAGCGATCACGTCAATCGTGGCAGCATTGAGAAAACCATTGATGAAATGGAATCTCGTTGGTATGACTCATCCCATCGTCAGACCGAAGCAGAGAAAATGGTTGAGGACTATAACAACGGACTCACCGTTCTCAATAATCCAAACCTCGCCTGTGCCGATACAGGTCAAGGAATGGGAATGTAGGAGGCGAAAGTATGCAAAAAATTGAAGTGTTGATGACAACACAAAATCACGGTGCAGTCATAGACTCGTTTTTTATTGATAAAATCGTTGAAGTATCCACAAAGGAACTGAGCGATGTAATCAATAACCTTTATGGCGATTTCGATTTTATATCTGCACATCAAGACTGTATGTATGTTGATGACAAAGGCAACAACCACGCTATTCTGTTAAAAACCAAAAACTGCATTGATGGGTTCGTGATAATGGATGAAGATCCCGAAAGACAGATTGGTTATATTCAGGATGCCGCACACCTGCAGGTAATGGAAGTGTATCCGTCCTTGCATTTGCATCAGCGTGAGATGGTCAGTCTCGTGGACTTGGCAGTACAACGAAGTCTCGCAGGTCAAACGGAAGGTTCATATTATTTCAAGCTCTATGATTATGCCAGTCAGTGTCGTGGCGGTAATTTTAATGATGGTCTGTTTGCAGAAATGCTTTTAGACAGACCGGAAATAGCCGGTGTTGATTTTGATATTGAAGACGGCATGGTGTACATTGACATAAGCGAAGAATTCAGAACCGTAGAGAATAACGATAATCTCCGTGAAATCACCAAGGATGAATTCGACGTCATATGCGCAAAGCACACCTTATGGTTTCATGAAGCCGGAGGCGAACAAGCCGACTTCTCAAACTGTCTTCTCAAGGGGTTGAGTCTGTACCGAAAGGAACTTCCCAATGCAATCTTTAACGGTGCTAAAATTGTGGACTGCAATTTTAGTTATTCGACAATGCTATGTTCTGAGTTTAAGAATGCCGTATTTTATAACGTTCAGATGATGGATGCAGACGTTAAAAGCTCCGACTTTAGCGGTGCGGTATTCAAGCGTTGCGAACAGCC